>JAYKJB010000039.1 GCA_035285325.1 Candidatus Sericytochromatia bacterium | reverse complement strand
CCGAACTCGCTGGATCAAAGCACGCATGGGTTCAGTGTAGGCCGCCCGGTTGGCTTCTCGCCAGGGGGGCGCCGTCTCAGCGGGAGAGCTCGAGGGTTGCCAGAATGCTGTCAGCGGCTCGCTGACTGGCGCCCGGGGAGCCCAGCAGGCGGCGTAATTCAGCGTAATCCTCACGCTGGCGCTCCCGAGCCGCCGGATCTTCCAGCAAACAAAGGCTGGCCTCGGTCAATCGCTCAGCCGTGGCCCTTGCTTGCAGGAACTCCGGCACGGCCTCTCTTCCCAGCAGGATGTTGGGCAGCGTCACGTGACGTCCGCGCAGCAGCCAACGTGCCACGGCGGCCGTCAAGGGCGCGACGCGATAGGCCGCAATGCAGGGAATATCGTGAATGGCTGCCTCCAAGACCGCCGTGCCAGAGGCCAGCAGCGCCAGGTCAGACCGGCGCCAGTCGGGTTGCGACTCGCCCACCAGCAAGGCAATCGGAAGCTCGCTGGCCGCCACGCGGGCGCGCACGGAGGGCAACAGGGCCGCCTGGGGGACCGGCAACACGAAGCGCAGGTCAGGTAATCTGGCCAGCAGGCGGCGGGCCACCTCAAGGAAAATCGGCAAGAGGCTTTCAACCTCGTGCCGCCGCGAACCAGGCAACAGGGCCACGGTGCCTGGGGATGGGGAATGTTCTCCGGGCGGACTGGGGGGCCGTCGGTCCAGCAAGGGATGCCCGACGTAGGTGACCTTGCCACCGGCCGCGGCATAGGCTTCCGCCTCCGGTTTGAAGGCGGCGAGCAGCAAGTCGGCGCTGCGGCTCACCCGGCGCAGATCGCCAGGCAATCCCCATAGCCACGCCTGCGGCAGCATGTAGTAGACCGTCGGAATCCCCAGCCGACGGGCCTGGGCCGCCAGTCGAAGGTTGGCGCCTTGGAAGTCGATCAAGACCACCGCGTCCGGCCGATGCTCAGCCAGCCAGCGTCTGGCGTTCCAGAATGCCGCCAGGACCGCGGGCAGGTGCGGCCATTGTTCGATCAGGCCGACGGCGCCGTGGGGGGTCAGGTCAGCCAGCAACTCCACCCCCTGGGCCCGCATGTGGACTCCGCCGAGTCCGACCATGCGGCATCCCGGCTGGCGTTGGCGCAGGGCTTGGGCCAGGGCCGCGCCATGCTCATCCCCCGAAACCTCACCCGCGGAGAGAAACAGCAGGGGAGAGCGGGTCAATCGTCTGCCTCGAGGCCCGCATCCCCCCGGGCGATTCCGCAGATTCCACGCTGGCTGCTCTGGATGAAATCCACCAGATGCACGAGTTCGGGGCCGGCTGGCAATCGCGCGATCTCGGCCAGGGCTTGCGATACCGTGCGCTGTTCCCGGAACAGGGCCCGAAACGCTCGCTTGAGGTCGGCCCGTGCCGAGGCTGGAACCTGGTGGCGACGCAGGCCCACCACGTTGGGGCCGAAAATGCGGGGGGGATTGCCCTCGCATAGCATGAAGGGCGGGACATCCTGTGCCAGTCGGCTCATCGCTCCGATCATCGCCATTCGACCCACGCGGATGAACTGATGCAGGCCGGACATGCCCCCGATCACCACGTGATCCTCGACGGTGACGTGTCCGGCGAGGGTCACGCCATTGGCCAGCACACAGTCATGTCCGATCAGGCAGTCGTGAGCCACGTGGACGCCGGCCATCAGAAGATTGTCGTTGCCGATGCGGGTGGACTCTCCCCGTGCGGTGGCCCGGTTGATGGTCACGTGTTCGCGAATGACGTTGCGATCGCCCAACACGCAGTAGCTGATGCCCCCGCTGAACTTGCGATCCTGGGAAATCCCGCCGACCACCGCGCCCGGGTGCAGGACACATTCTCGTCCGATGGCGGTGTAGGCCCCCACCACGACGTGGGCCCCGATGCGGGTGCCCCGTCCGATCTGACAGTTCGCTTCGATCACGGCGTAGGGCCCAACGGAGACGCCCTCCGCGAGGTCAGACGACGGGTGGACAACCGCCGTTTCGTGGACCTGAATCATGTCACTCCCTGGGGCTCAAGGTGAACAGCAGGTCTGCCTCGGCCACTCGCTCGCCTGCCACCGTCGCCAGCGTGCGTGCCTTGCCGAAAAGCCCGCGCATTCTGACCAGTTCGGCCTCCAACTGCAATTGGTCTCCCGGCAGGACCGGGCGCCGAAAGCGGCAGGCGTCGATACCGGCGAACAAGGCCAGCATGCCTCGGTACTGAGAACTGTGCAGCATCAAACAGGCCGCCACCTGGGCCATCGCCTCCACCACCAGCACGCCCGGCATGATGGGCCGGCCCGGGAAATGACCGGCAAAATAGGGCTCGTTCAACGAGACGTTTTTCAAGCCCGTCGCTCGAACGCCGGGCTCGAGTTCGATCAGACGATCCACCAGCAACATCGGATACCGATGGGCCAAGGTGGCCATGATGCCTTCCGCGTCCAAGGACACAAGACGGTTCGACCGGTCAGGCGTGGCGGGGTGGTCGTTCACGT
Source organism: Candidatus Sericytochromatia bacterium (assembly GCA_035285325.1). Classification (NCBI taxonomy): domain Bacteria; kingdom Bacillati; class Candidatus Sericytochromatia; species Candidatus Sericytochromatia bacterium. The sequence continues at coordinate 16,520 of JAYKJB010000039.1, read as the reverse complement.
GGCATCCTCGCGGGCCGTAGGAGGGGAATCGAGCAAACTCGCCAGCCGGTGATGCAGGGTGTGTCCCGCTTTGACGGCGACCACGTGTCCCCGCCACCAGACACCCAGCAGTGCCAGGTCTCCCAGCAGGTCAAGCGCCTTGTGTCGGGCCATTTCATCAGGAAATCGCAAAGGGCTACTGAATCCATCTCGCCCCACCAGGATGCCCCCGTCCAGGGAGGCGCCCCGAATCAGGCCCGCCTCGCGCAGGAACGGTAGGTCCTCCTCCAGGGCGAATGTCCGCGCCGGCGCCAGCTGAGAGGCAAACAAAGCCGGAGAAAAGACGAAATGAAACAGGGTGGGGCGCAGGGGCGGGCGACCGTAGTCGATCGCGACGGTCAGGACCGTCTCAGGGTGTGGCACCACGCTGAGGGCACTTTGCCCCTCACCCACGCCTTGGGCAGTGAAATCTCGCACGGGGCGCGGGGCTGACAGTGCGATGACCCCGACTTCTCGGATGGCATTGACAAAGGGCAAGGCGCTGCCGTCCAGCATCGGCACTTCCGGCCCCTCCAGACGAATGAAGGCGTCGCTGATGCCCAGACCCCACAAGGCGGCCATCAGGTGCTCCGTGGTTGCCACGGCCGCCTGGCCGGCGACCAGGGTGGTGGCGAGCCTGGTGGTGGCCACCCGGGCCGTCAGGGCCGGGACGGTTGGTTCTCCGGGCAAATCTACCCGACTGAAGTGGATTCCGCAGGCCACCTGCGCGGGTTCGATGCGCATGGCCACACGGGCCCCCGTGTGCAGGCCTGTCCCCTCGAAAGCGACTGGGGCAGCCAGGGTCCAACGACGCCCCCACGGGGCGCCGGGTGAGACGGGGTCGAAGGGCGCAGGCGACACGGCGAGGTCCAGAGAAACAGAGGGCGGGCCGGCGGCTCGGGCGAGGCGGGGTGCCTCTCGCTGGAAACGGCCGCCAGTCTAGCAAACTTGGGTGACAGCCCGCCAGGCTTAGCTGGATTGGACAGCTTGGCCCAGGTTCTCAGCTTCGTTATCCGGTTTGGCCAGGAGGGCATCGCTGCCCGTCTCGAGGATTCGCAGGCGGGCTGCCAGATCGCGCACGGTCGCTCGCAGAGCCGTGAGCAAGCCAAGCTCGCCCTGGCGGCGTCGCTCCTGGGCGTGGGCGCGCGCCGGGAACCCACTGACCCACGCACGGGCCGGCACGTTCTTGGTCACGCCCGCCCGGGCCAGAATCACGGCCTGGTCACCGATCGTCAGGTGGCCCGCGACCCCGACCTGGCCGGCCAAGGTGGCGCGGTCGCCGATGCGCACGCCGCCCGAGATGCCGGTCTGACTGACGATCAGGACATCCTCACCCACCTGAACGTTGTGCCCGATGTGAACCAGGTTGTCTATCTTGGTCCCTCGTCCGAGGCGGGTGGCGCCCAGGGTTCCCCGGTCGATCGTGACATTGGCGCCAATTTCCACCTCGCCCGCCACCTCGAGGGTTCCCAGTTGCGGGATCTTGAGGTGACGCCCGGACTGGTCGGCCACGAATCCATAGCCATCGGAACCCAGCACCGTGCCCGCGTGAATCACCGTGCGCGCGCCGAGCCGGACCCCGTCATAGAGCACGACGTGCGGAAACAGCTCACATCCGTCTCCTACCTCGGTGTCTCGGCCCAGCACCACATGGGCGTGCAGGATGGTCCCCGCCCCGACCCGACTACCGGCCCCGACGACGGCGTAGGGGCCAAGGCTGGCCCCTGGGGCCACGAAGGCCGTGTCGTCGACCACGGCCGTTTCGTGAATGGTGGCGGCCATTCGTGGGGGGGCGAACAAGGGCAGCAGGGTGGCCAGCGCGATTCGCGCATCAGGCACGACCAGCTGGGCGCGCGCGAATCGTTCCAGCGGCCTCGCCGTCACCACCGCGGCGGCCTGCGACTGCTCGACCAGCGCGCGAAAGCCGGGTTCAAGCAGGAAGACCAGACTGTCCGGCCCCGCCTCCCGGGGGTCACTGACGGTGGAGATGCGCGTTTCCGGGTCGCCTTGCAACTCCCCCCTCACCCGCGCAGCCAGTTCCCCCAGCGTCCAGGTCGCCGTCACGCTACTTGAGGCCTTTGATCACCTCGGGGGTGATGTCCACGCCGCCGTGCAGCACGGCTGCTTTGTCCAGCACCAGGTCCAGCTTGCGTTCTGCCGCCACGCGGTGAATGACAGCTTCAATGCGCGTCTTGACGTCACCGGACAGGCGAGCCTCCAGGCTCATGGCCTTGTCCTTCAATGGTTTCAGTTCCCGTTCGAATTCCTCCGTCATCTTCTGGAGCTCGCTGGGCGTCTTGCCCGATTTCTGCGCTTCGGCGATCTTTTTCTGACGTTCGCCGAAGGCTTGCTGATACTTCACCAGCTCAGCTTGCATCTTTCCCTGGGCATCGCGGGCACCCCGGTAGCTCAGCAGCACCTTGGCCGTGTCGACGTAACCGATCGTCAAGGCGGAGGCGGCGGGAGCGAAGCCCAAACTGCAAGCAGCGGAGGCAAGTGCGATCAGGGTCAGGCGAAGGCGGACGGAGAGGCGCGACGACATCGTGGTTCCTTTCTGGCGGAATGGTTTCAGAATTTTTGACCGATGGAGAAGTGGAACTGGCCGGGCTCGATTCCCGTCAGGCCGTAGTCGAGACGAATCGGTCCGAGGGGGGTGTTGAGGCGGACACCTGCTCCATAACCGTGGTGGAGCAAGTTCAGGTCGAATCGATCGTCCCAGAAGATTCCCGTGTCCGCAAACAGAACGCCAGAAATGATGTTCACCATCGGGAAACGATACTCCAGGCTCCCCACGAAGGCATTCGACCCCTGAAAGTAGTTGATTCCGTACTTCTGCACCGTGGGGTGGCCCTGGGAGACGAACTCAGGCCAACCTCGCACGAGGTAGGGTCCCGTCGAGAAAAACCGCTCGTACGCCGGAACGACCGCCCCGCCGATCAGACCAAGGCGGCTACCAAAGGCGATCGTGGTGCGCTCGCTGGGCGCCCACGGCATCGGGGGCATCGGGATGAAGAAATTTCCGGTGGCCGTTCCCCGGACCAATGGGCTGGTGCCGTTGACGAGGGCCGGCTCCAGGGTCAACTGGTTGAACCAGCCTTCGGTGGGATTCATGATGATGTCGCGGGAGTCGAAGGTCACCCCCAGGTTGCCTCCGCCCACCTTGTCGGTCCCGGCAGGGTCAACCGTGATGCGGCGTCCGTCCGGATAGGTTGGCTTGATGTTGCCGCCCGTCCAAACGTTGTCGAAGGTGGTGATCTGTTCGAAACGCAAGCCGAGCGAGCCTCGCCACTGCGAGGTAAGGGGGTCACCGAACAGGGGCTTGGTCAGGGAGGCGCTCCCACCCAGGCGATCCTCGCGGAAGTCGGCCAGGAAGTTGTTGAAGCGTCGCACATAGAGGCTGCCGCCAATCCCTGTTCGCTGATTGTCGAACCACGGATCGAAGTAATTCAGTTCACCCGCGACACGCAACTGCTGGCTGATCGACAGGTCTGCGCCGACCTGACGGCCGGTCCCGAAGACGTTGTCCTTCTTGACGCTAAACATTCCCAGAATGCCGTCTCGCGTGGAGTAACCTGCCCCCAGGTTGATCGAGCCAGTCTGCTTTTCTTTGACATCAACCACCACCACCAGGTCGTCGGTCGGCGTCTTGGCCCCCTCCGGTCGCGGTGCCGGTTCAAAGCGCAGGTTCACATCCTCGAAAAAATTCAGGTTGAAGACTCGACGCAGATCCAGGCGAAACTTCTCGGCATTGAAAACCTCCCCGGGGCGCGTCGTGAGTTCGCGCAGGACGACGTACTCTTTGGTCTCCTCGTTGCCCTTCACTTTGATGGCGGCAATTCGCCCCTCGGCGATCCGAAAGACCAGGATGCCCTCCGGGCTGAGGCCCATGTCCGCCACGCGCGCCAGGGGATAGCCGGCGTCGGCATAGGTCTTCTGCACCTTGTCGACGGCCTCCTTGATGGCGTTGAAGTTGATGGTGTCTCCCCGCATCGCGTCGAAGTGGGTCGAAAGCTTCGACGGGTCCACCTTGGTGACGCCCTCGAAGCGCACGCCGAGCAGGGGCGGGTTTTCCACGACGTGAAAGGTCACCCGGATGCCCCCGAACACCGGTTCCGTTTGAGGCCGAACGTCCGCGAACAGCCCCATGCCGTAGATGCGCTGGACCGCGTCCAGGATGTCGGACCGGCCCACCCGGTCGCCCATGGCCACCGGCGTCATCAGCAGGATTCGATCCTCGCTGATCCGCGTGTTGCCGCGCACTGCGACCTCTCGAACGGTCTCTTTTTTCTCGAGGTCGCGGGGGGACGGGGTCGGTTTGCGTTCAGGTCGCGGAGTGGCCCCGCCCGGGGGCGGCGCGCCGGGACCGTAGTCGTCCGGGGCTTCCGCGGGAGACTCGCCAGGCTTGGGGATGGGCTGTGGGCTGCGAGAGGCCGCGGGGATCTTCAGACTGGTGACCTTTCGGGCGGGCGCTGACTTGGCCTGGGCGTCCCAGGGCGAGACAACTCCTGCCAGCACCACGAGACCCGCCAGGCTCGCGAGTCGAATCCCTTGCGGCGCAAGCAGCGAGTCTTCAGAAGGAGGCACTTCAACGGGAAGGGGTGAGGTCACGACGGCACCGGTTCAGATTGAGCTGCGCTTAAGCTTTGAATCAGCTTCTTTGAAGGCCACATCATATCACGCCCGCTTCGGGATTCCGCGTGCGGGTCGGACCGGAAAGTTTGGTGCTTGTCGGTGTTGCCAGCCCTCCTGACTTGCGTCACCATAGGGCCGTTGCACGTTCTGCTGAGTGGGGCTATGACGACATCGATGCGCATTCTGGTGACGGGGGGGGCCGGCTTTATTGGCTCGCATCTCTGTGAGCGCCTGCTTCGGGCGGGCCACCAGGTGGTGGCGATGGATAATCTGGTCACGGGCAAGCGCGAGAACCTGACCGAACTAGAGGGGCATCCTGGTTTCCAGTTCATTCGGCACGACATCACCGAGCCCATCCAGTGGGAGGGGCCGCTGCACCGGATTTACCAGTTTGCCAGTCCAGCCAGCCCGGTGGATTACGCGGCGATCCCCGTGGAAACCTTGATGGTGGGGTCACGAGGCGCTCACCACGCGTTGGGTCTGGCACGCCGAACGGGCGCTCGCATTCTCCTGGCCTCCACCTCCGAGGTTTATGGAGACCCGGCCGTCCACCCGCAACCTGAAAGCTACTGGGGGAATGTCAACCCGATCGGGCCTCGCTCCTGTTATGACGAGGCCAAACGGTTCGCCGAAGCCCTCACGATGGCCTACCAGCGGACGCGTGGCGTTGACACCCGAATCGTCCGTATCTTCAACACCTACGGGCCCAGGATGCGTCTGGACGACGGGCGCGCCATTCCCAATTTCTTGACCCAGGCGCTCAGACGGGAACCCATCACCGTCTACGGAGACGGCAGTCAGACCCGCAGTTTCTGCTATGTGGATGACCTGGTCGAGGGCATTCTGCGCCTGATGGAGTCGGAGGAGACGCTGCCCGTCAACGTGGGCAACCCGGCTGAACTTACCCTGGGGGAGATGGCCGAACGCATTCGGATTTTGACCGGCACCACCAGCCCGATCGTCTATCGGCCGCTGCCGGAGGACGACCCCAAAGTCCGCCGGCCGGACATCACGCGGGCCCGGACCTTGCTTGGGTGGGAGCCCCAGGTGGAGTTGGCGGAGGGGTTGGAGAAGACCGTCGCCTTTTTCAAGCGCGCTTTGGCGCGGCAGACGGTCTGAGGCTCCCTTCGGAAAGCGGCCCCCGCACATTTTCCACGCCCAACGCAGCCGGAGGGCTCCTGCGCCCGTTTCAGTCCAGTGGACCGGCTCCAGACCGCCGTCGTTTCTCCAGGATCAACGGGAGGGGTTGACCTGCCGTTGGGCCAGGTACAGCTTTTCCTGGACCGCTGCGAGCAATTGCTCCAGTTGTCGGAAGTCGGCGGTGTGCCCCGCCCCTTGTTCCCGCAACACTTCCAGTCGCGTCGCCAGCGCCTGAATTTGCCCGGCCATGAAGTCCACCTGTTCCCTCGGGGAAGCTTGGGGACCCGGCTCCGGCGCGCTGGGGCGGAAGCGCGGGGCGAGCAATCCCCCCGGTATCGGCTTGACCCCATTGCCTGTCGGGCCGGCTGGCACACTGGACCCAGTCGATTGGGGCTGGCCTCCAGAGGCTGCCCGGGAGTGACTCCGCAAGCCAGGCTTTTTCTGGGACATCGAAGCCTCCGGATGTCAGGGTGACGCCTCCACTATACCCAGGCCCTTACGCCCTCCTGCCCGGGACGCATCGATTTTTCGTCCATGCTAGACTTTGCCGGTGATGGAGTCCCCCGAACCACGCTTCTCGGAATGGCTCGACCAGCTGGCAGGCCCGGAACGGTCGCCGGCGGGCTGTTCGGCCGCGGGTGTCAGTCTCTCGATGGGCTTGGGACTGTTCATCAAGGCGCTCCATCACCCTCCGGCAGACCTTTCGCCCGGGTTCAGCCAGGGGGACATCGAACTGCTCCAATCGCTGTTTCGTCGCGTGGGGCGCCAACTCGTGTCGGCTCAACGGGCTGAGGCCGGTTTTGCGGGCGCAGACGCCGCGGGGAAACCGGCCGCCCGCCTGGCCCTGTACCGGGTGGCGCGCACGCTGGTCGAACTGGCCCTGCAAGGCCTCGGGCAGATCAAGCCGGTGCTGGACAAGGGGGGCGTCGATTTCCTGCCTGACCTGGAATTGGCCTGGCGGCTCCTCGCCACCGCCCTCGAAGGAGGGGTGGCCGCCTGTGAGGCTCACCTGCGTGACTTGCCTTCGGCTTGGATTGCCGGGGAGGCCGAGACGCTGGCCCAACAGGCAGCTTATGGACGCGAGCTGCAAGCCCGGGCCTATTCCGAGTTGGCCTGGCGCTTACGTCGGGTGTGAAGCCATGAACGACGGCCGGAGACCAGCATCGCTTGAGGTGCGCGGACTGACCAAGCGATTCGGTCCATTCGTGGCCGTGGACGGAGTGGATTTCGTCATCCAACAGGGAGAAACGGTCGGTTTGCTGGGCGCCAACGGGGCTGGCAAGACCACCACGCTGCACATGCTGCTTGGCATCTTGAGCCCTTCCGAGGGGGAGATCCGGATTTTTGGCGAGGACCTGACCCTTCAACGGGAACGGATTCTGGGGCGCCTCAATTTTTCGTCTACCTACGTGCAGTTGCCGCAGACCCTTTCGGTGCGCGAAAACCTTCTCGTGTTTGCCCGCTTGTATGGCATACCGCGTCCGGCTGCGCGGGTGGCGGAGGTGTTGCGCGATTTCGACCTGCTCACTCAGGGGGATCAACCCACCCGCTCTTTGAGCAGCGGCCAGATGACGCGCTTGCACCTGGCCAAGGCCCTCCTGAATCGACCCGAATTGTTGCTGCTGGATGAGCCGACGGCCAGTCTGGACCCTGATACGGCCGATCGGGTGCGCACGCACCTCAAGGCGCTTCAAGCGCGGGAGGGGCTGACGATCCTCCTTACCAGCCACAACATGGCGGAGATGGAGCAGCTTTGCGACCGCATCCTGTACCTGCAAGGCGGTCGGATCCGTTATGAAGGGACGCCCCAGCAGTTGCTCTCGGAACTGGGCGTGTCCGACCTGGAGCAGTGGTTCCTGTCCGTGGCCCGTCAGGGGGACCCATGCTGAGGTGGCATCGTGTGCTGGCCCTGTGTAGTCGCCACGCGTATCTGTACCGCCGCAGTCCCTTTCGCATCGCTGAATTGGTCTACTGGCCCTTTCTCGACCTCGTGCTCTGGGGCTTCCTGTCCGTCTGGCTTCATCGAATCGGCCCCGGCGATACCGCCAATTTCGTGGCCTTGCTGCTGGGCGGACTGATCCTCTGGGACCTGCTCTTTCGTGCCCAGCAAGGGGTCTCCCTGGCTTACCTCGAAGAGGTGTGGTCGCGTAACCTCCTGAATCTGTTCGTCACGCCCCTCACGGTGACGGAGTTTCTGCTCGCGACCATGACCGTCAGTCTGGTCAAGTTGGCTTTTTCCGTCAGTGTGATGGCCTGTCTGGCGTGGGCCCTGTACGGGTTCAACCTGTTGAGCCTGGGCCTGGCGCTGGTTCCTTTCGTGGCCATCCTGACGATCTTCGGATGGGCGTTGGGTACCGTCACGACCGCGCTGGTTTTGCGCTTCGGTCAGGGGGCCGAGTCGCTGGCGTGGGTGCTGGCCTTCGTGGTGCAGCCCATTGCCTGCGTGTTCTATCCCGTTTCGACCTTGCCGGGTTGGTTGCAGCCAGTCGCTCTGGCCTTGCCCGCGGCTCACGTGTTTGAAGGGATGCGGGCCGTGATCGCGCACGAGGCCTTTCCCTGGCATCATCTGGCCACCGCGGCGGGGTTGGACCTGCTTTTCGTGGCGGCGGCGGGCGGGTTCTTCCACCTGACCTTCAAGTTGGCCCTCACCCGCGGTTTGCTGGCCAAGACAGGCGAGTAAGGCGAGAGATTTCCTGGGAGGGATTGACTTCGCTCGGGCGATTTAGTATTCTCGTCACATAGGTTAAATATAGTTTAATTTCAGGGAAGATCATTTTAACCTGAAGCCGAATAGAACCGTGTCCTCTGGGTTGATTGGGAGAGATCGTTCTGATGATGGCCCTGCTCAAAAAAGGTATCGAGGTCGAGGTTTTCACCGGGTCGCGCGATGGTGAGGCGAAGGATCTGTCGCCGCGGATCGTGCCGGCTCTCGAGTCCCACGGATTCGTGTTCGAGTCGGATGCCCGGCACGTGGAATACACCACTGCCCCGCTGACTGACTACGACGCACTGGCGCACGCCATCGTGGCGCCGCGCTTGCAGTTGCGCTCGTTTCTCGAGGCTGAGGGAGGGTACACGGTCCTTCCCGGCAGCACGCTGGCCTTGCCGTTCGACACGGCCTTCCATCCGTCCCTTCCCAACAACAAGTACTACGCCTGGGTCGGCGAAACCTTCGGCACGGACATTCTGACCAGCAGCATCCACATCAGTGTGGGCCTGGATGATCCCGATGAGATTGTCGCCGTCACCAACTGGTTGAGGTTGGACATGCCGCTGTTGCTCGCGTTGGCGGCCTCGTCGCCTTATCGCAATGGCCAGTTCACCGGTTATCATTCCTCGCGTTGGGTGACCTTCCCCCAGGAACCGGTCAACCTGCGCTTCTTCGACGGGCACGCGGATTATGTGCGCTTTGTCGAAGATGGCCTGGCCAGCGGCTTGATGCGCTCGGTGCGGCACATGTGGACGGCCGTTCGTCCCAACGGAGATGACCGGCCCTACAGCCTCAACCGGATTGAAACGCGCATCTGCGACCTGGCTTACGACCCCGGTTTGATGCTCGCGATCACGGCGCTCCTGGAGGCGCGTATTCAGCACCTGCGGATGAAGCAAGGCAAGCCTGCCGAGTCGATGATGGCGATCGCCCGTGAAAATGAGCGCCGGGTGGCCAAGGACAGCCTGAACGCCAGTGTGTGGCACTATGGCAAGGAAGTTCCGGTGCGGGTGGCCATCGCCCGCCTGATCGGCGAGGTGGAGGGGCTCATGCGCGCCAACGGGACCTACCACCATCTGGCCGCGATCGATGAGGTCTTGGCCACCGGCAACGAGGCGATGAAGCTGATCAAGCGGGTCGAGTCCCTTGGCAATCTCAAGGACGCCGTCGTGGAAGCGATCGACGAGGCCGAAGCGATCGATGTGCGCTGGGCGCGGCAGCTCGGCTTGCTGTCCGAGGCAACGCTCTCGACTGCCGGATAACCATTCCTCGCACGCGCCCAGCGCGAGTCCGGGAGCAGGTTTGGCGCGGCAGGCATTCGACACCACGTTCGCGATCTGTTAACCTGACGGGGGAAGTCGTGTGGACATGCCCTTGGTAGGGTTCACGGCAATTAGTCTGTGATGGTCCACACGGGGGTACAAGGTGGTTTGGGGAAACCACTGCACGGTGAGGAGTAGCGCTGTCCATGATGTATCTCGGTAAGAATTGGGATGACGTCACCCGGGAACTGGTTCGTCGGGCTTGTGCGGCCGAATTACTTCCTGCAACGGCCGAGTTTCAACTCCGGCAGTTTATGGAAGACGGCATTGTCGTGATTGCCTATCAGAAGGGTCCCTCCAATCGCGCCGGACGGGGCGGGACCACCACTTTCTTTGAAGTCCGCTTGCTGGACGAAGGAATCCAGGTGCGACACCTGTCGAACCTGGGCCCGATCAGTCCGGTCGCGGTCTGATTCGCTGAAATGGCCCCCCGCTTCCCTCTCTGGGCAGCGGGGGTTTTTTACGGCCTCCGACGTTGACGCCAGCTGGGCCACTCGGGGCAGGAACGGGTCAGTCCTCCTGGCCTTCGCTCCCCGTCAGGGCCGCCTGCTCAGGCATCTTTTGCAGTTTCAACTTGAAGGTCTTGGTCTGCCCTTGGCGGCTGACCAGCAATTCCACGGTCTCTCCCGGGGAATGCTTGGCCACCTCCCGGATCAGCTCTCCCGGGCTTTCGAGCGTTTGCCCGTTGACGGAGAGAATCACGTCGCCCGTCACCAGGCCGGCGGCCTCAGCAGGACCACCCCGTTCCACCCGGCCGACCAGGACCCCGTGCTCCACGGGATAAAACATTTTGCTACGGTCTTCGGGCAAGCCCGTGATGCCGACGCCCAGCCAGGGCCGCTCCACCCGCCCGGACTTTTCGAGTTGCGGCAAGACCACGCGCACGGTCTCGACCGGAACGGCGAAACCAATGCCCTGTCCGCGTGCGGCGATCGCCGTGTTCACGCCGATCACCTCACCACGCAGGTTCAGCAAGGGACCTCCACTGTTGCCAGGATTGATCGGGGCGTCCGTCTGCAGAAAGCCCACCCGGGCATTCAGGGCAATGTCGCGATTGATCGCCGACAAGATGCCCGTGGTGACGGACTGGGAAAGTCCCAGCGGACTTCCCATGGCCACGACATATTGCCCCACACGCAAGCGCTCGGGATCGGCCAGTTTGAGGGTGGAGAGACCCTTCGCCTCGATTCTCACCAGGGCCAGATCCGTCCCCGGGTCCTGGCCAATCACCTTGCCCGGGAATTTCTTCCCGTCGTGGAAGGTAACCGTCAGCTTGTCTGCGCCACGCACCACGTGATGGTTGGTCACGATCAGGCCGTTGGCACCCACCACAAAGCCGGAGCCGACCCCCTTTTCCTCCCGTTGTACCGGAGGCTGATCGCCGCCCCCTTCGAAGAAGAAACGAAACGGGTCGAGCTGGTTCGGTACCAGGCGATGTGCCACCGTATCAATGTTGACCACCGCGACCTTGACCTTGTCGACGAGGTCGGCGATGCCGTCTTCACCTCCCTGGGGCGGGCTCACCTTGATTTCCTCGGCCACCGCAGGCGTCGCGCTGAGAGGTGTCAGTGGTCCGTCTGCGGGAAACAGGCGCACGCCCACCACGCCGCCCAGCGCGCCAAGCGCAAAAATTCCGACCCCGGAGACCAACCGCCCAGCCAACACGACATGTCCTCCCATCTTCACGCGGCCCCAGCCTGCGCACCGTCAACATGTGAGTGAAGACCATCCAGCATCGAAAAAGTTCCCCATCCCCACGTGGGTCGCTCAGGCGCCTCAGCATCCTGGAGCGGGGCCACTGCCCCCGGGGCACGCATCAGCGCACCGGACTGCGGCCTCGGTCGCGGAAGGTCTCTCCAGCGACGGGAACAAATTCCCAATCGAAATCGCTGGCGCGGAGCGTGAATTTCAATACCCCGAAGGTGCTGGCGTTGCGGACAGCGGTGGTGCGCTTGGGCAGTTTGAAGAAGATGTAGTGATTCTTGCCACCCGTGCCGACGACAAACGCGCTGAGGCCCTGCTTATCATCGCGCTTCCCCTCGGCATCCATGGGATGAAACCGTTCGTAATGATGGTCGTGGCCCCAGAGGGCGATGTCGGCGCCCTTGCTCACCAGCAAGCGCCAAAGCGCATCCGTTTCCGGGTTGTCGCCGTGCGCCCCGCTGCTGTAACGCGGGTGGTGCCACATGGCGATCACATGCCGGTCCCGGTGCGCGTCGAGATCCTCGGCCAGCCAACGGTATTGTGCCGAGTCGGGGCCCAGTTGCTTGGACGCGGCGTCGCTTTCGGTGGCCGAGTTCAGAGCGTACACGCGCCAGTGGGCGTCAAGATTGAAGGCATAGTAGCCCTTGCGAGCATCGCCGGCCCTGGGGCCGAAATAACCGAAGTAGCCAGCGGCCCCGGGCGTTCGGTATTCGTGATTGCCGATCACGGGGAAGGTGCGGTTGAGGTGCCGGCCCCAGGTCGGATGATAATAGCTGGCAAACTCCTCGGAGGAACCGCTCTGGTAAGCATTGTCGCCGAGCGTGAAGATCGCGCCGGGGATGGCGTCGAGCAGGCGGGCGGTCTGCTCGGCCCCAGGTCCGCTGTAGGCGATATCCCCCGCGCCCGTGAAGAACGTGGAGGGTCCCTCCGCGACCCGGGCGGAGGTGAACGGTGAGGCCGCCTGAGGGCGAGCCTGCCCGGCGGACGGTCCCACGACCGTGCAGGCGGCCACCAGGCTCACCATCAGGGGCAATGGCAGGAAGAGGCGAAACAACGTAGCGGCAGGCATCGGATCACCCAACACGTGGCAGGCGGCGTCTTGATTCTAGCACGAACGATGGCCTGGCCGGCAGGCGGGGCGCCTTCCCTGCGGGCAGCCCTCTCCACCCGGGCTTGACGTACAATCACATCATCAGATGGCCGTGGTTCGCCAGGTGAAAGCTGCCAGGCGTCCAGTGGGGCGTCCTGCCAGGCGTGAACAGGGTGCCCACCACGGTCGTGCTCCTGAGGATGCCATGGTCAAGCCACTCCCCTTCCAATTCACCCCAGCGTGCCTCGCCGGGCTGGCCTTGGGTTGGGCGCTGCTGGGGCGCCACCTGACAGGGGCCGGTTTTCCCGTCAATGATTTCTGGCAACTGTTCGACCAGGCCTCCACACTGGCCTGGCAAGAGCCCGCGTCCTGGTTCAACGGTTTCTTTCCCATCGGGTATCCTCTGCTGCTCGCGATCGGCCCTGGGCCACTCACGCCTGACACGGCCTGGGCCTTGCACCTCGGGGTGGTGACCTGCCTGGTCTGGGGCATCGCGAGCCTGCTGCACGCCCTGCGTGGCCCCTGGGCCGCTTGGCTGGGAGCGGGGCTGACCCTTTTCTCGCCGGGGCTGATCACCTACGTGCTGACGCCGGGGCCAGACCTGGCGGCGGCCGCGGCGATCGCCTGGGCGCTGGTGGCCTTTCATCGTGCCCAGGAAGCACCGGGTGCTTCCTGGGCCGCCCTGCTTGGAGGACTCTGCCTGGCCGTGGCGCTGCTGCTCCGGGGCCATCTGCTGGTGCTGGCCCTGGCGATGCTGCTCGCGGGGGGCTTGCTGGGCTACCTGCGGGCCGGGGGGCCGCTGCGCTGGGCCACGCTCGGCGTGGGGGCTGGGGTGTTGATTCACGGTCTGCTGCAAACCCTGGCGGGCCATGGCCCATTCGAAACGGCCCAGGCCTTCAACATCTACCGGCAGGTGTATCCGGTGTCCTGGTGGGACCCGCCTCGCCAACTCGACGTGAGCGTCTGGTCGATGGTGGCTGAAGCCAAGCTGCGCTACCTGGACGCGACCCTGCGTGGCGTCCCCTGGCTCTTTCCCTCTCTGTTGCCAGCCTTGCTGATGGGCTGCCTGGCGCCCGTTGAGCGCGGCGGGGCCCTGGGCCGCTTTCTTTTCCTGAGCGGACTGCCCTATGCCCTGGCCGTCTCGCTGGCCCTCAGTGAACGGGCCCCCATTCCCCTGCTGCCCATCTGGGTCGTGGCCACGGCGCTGCTGGTCGTCGAGCTGATGGCACAACTGCGCGCGGCCCTGCCAGTTCCCGGGACGGCTCGCTGGGCGACGGCGCTCGGGGTGACGTGTTTCGCGGCCACGGTCCTGCTGGCTTCCGTTCGGCAGGACTGGATGGCGCTGCGTCAGCTTCGTCACACGAGTGACGTCTACGCCCAACTGGAGGCCCTGGCCCGCCAGCACGGCGTCACCCGGGCGGAGCAGATCTTCTCGGACAATCACGAAATTTACTTTCTGGGGTTGCCCGGCTGGCGTCCCAGCACCAACGGGACCTGGGGGGTCTTGCCCAATGCAGTCTGGCAGTACGAACGGCGCCATCCGCGTTTCGACGTGCAGTCCTGGCCTCGGTTTCTGGCCGATTGCCGCCGACGGGACGTGCGATTGCTGATGCTGACGCCGGACGCCCACAGCTGGCAGCCCTATTTTTCTGCGCTGTTGCGCCACGTGTCCCCATTCGTCGAGCAGGCCCGCCCGATCGGGGCCGTTGGTGAGTTCGAGGTGTTTCGCCTTTGAGCTTCTGAGCGCCTTTGGCGCCTGATGCTGGCAGAGGCGGCTCGTGGGTATCCTCGGACAGGGAGGGCCGCGGAAGGGCATCGCCGCATGCCCTCGTGCGCGCCCGCGGCGTCTGAGCGGGGCAGCGCCCTTGCTTCTGCGCTATGATCGGGCCTCGTGTCGCAGGAGGAACCGATGTCACTCACCGAGGAAACGGGGCCTGCCCCCTTGCCCTTCCGGCCCTTCGTGTCGCCGGATGAGGCCCCCCGAGAGTTCACCTGGCGGGCCGTCCTGCTGGGTGCCTTGCTGGGAATCGTCTTTGCGGCCTCCTCGGTCTACCTGGCGCTGAAGGTCGGAATGACGGTGAGCGCCAGCATTCCGATCGCGGTCCTGTCGATCACGCTGTTTCGTCTGATCGGGCGCGCCACCGTGCTGGAGAACAACATCGTGCAAACCACGGGCTCGGCCGGCGAATCGCTGGCGGCCGGGGTGGCCTTCACCTTGCCTGCGTTGCTCCTGCTCGGGCAGGAACTCGAACTGGTGCGGGTGATGATGGTGGCCCTGCTGGGGGGCCTGCTGGGCGTGTTGATGATGATTCCCTTGCGAAAGGGCCTGATTGTTCAGGAACACGGCCGCTTGACCTATCCCGAGGGAACGGCCTGCGCGGAGGTGCTGATCGTGGGGGAGCAGGGTGGCACCCAGGCCCGCACGGTCTTTGCCGGCTTTTTCGTGGGGGCGCTTTACAAGCTCCTGAACGCGACGCTGCATCTCTGGAAGGAGGTGCCAGAACGGGTATTCACGGCCTTCAAGGGGGCCTCGATCGGGGCGGAGATCTCGCCGGAGTTGCTTGGCGTGGGCTACATCATCGGTCCGCGCACCGCCGCCACCATGATGGCCGGTGGGGTGCTGTCGTTTCTGGTCTTGATTCCGGCGATCGCCATGTTCGGTGAGGGGCTCACGCAGCCGATGTTTCCAGCCTCCAAGCTGATCAAGGACATGTCGCCCTCGGACATTCGCAACGCCTATATCCTCTACATCGGCGCAGGCGCAGTCGCCACCGGCGGCATCATCAGCCTGGTCCGTTCGCTGCCCTTGATCTGGCGAGCCTTTGCACAGGGGGTCTCGCGCTTGTGGGCCAGCCGCGCCGGCGCAGCGCCGGCGCGTGAGCGGGAACCCCGCACCGAGCAAGACCTTCCGATGGGGGTGGTGGTGGTCGGGTCTCTGGCGCTCGTGGGGGCCATCTGGTTGGCGCCGATGTTGCAGATGCACGCCGTTTCCGCCGTGCTGATCGTGGGGTTCGGATTCTTTTTCACCACGGTCAGCAGCCGCATCACGGGGGAACTGGGGTCCTCCTCCAACCCGATTTCGGGCATGACCGTGGCGACCCTGCTGATCACCTGCTTGCTGTTCCTGGCGGTGGGCTGGACGGGCCCTTCGTATCAGGTGATGGCCCTGACCACCGCGGCGATCGTCTGTGTGGCGGCCAGCAACGGGGGCACCACCAGCCAGGATCTGAAGACCGGTTTTCTGCTGGGGGGCACCCCTCGGCTCCAACAAATCGCCATCAGCGTCGGGGTGATCACCAGTGCGCTGTTCATTGGTTGGACCCTGCTGTTCCTCAATGAGGCCTACACCACGGTGGTTCCTCGGCAGTATCCGGCCTACACGGCCGCGCTTCCTTCCGGTGCGCCGTTGCGCGAGGGGCCCGACGGTCGCCAGTACCGGGAACATTTCGTGCCCGCGGCGACCAGCGGTGTCCCGGTGGGACGTTATCTGGTGGATGAAGCGGGGGCGATCGCCTATCTGGTGGACCCTGGGATTGGAGGCGTCGTCACCGAAGTGAACGGCCAACCGGTGACCAAGCTCGATGCCCCCAAGGCCCGCCTCTTCAGCATGATCATCGACGGCATCCTGAGCCAGAAGTTGCCCTGGGGGCTGGTCCTGATCGGGGTCTGTCTGGCCCTGATGATGGAGCTGGTGGGGGTGGCCGCCCTGCCCTTCGCGGTGGGGGTCTACCTGCCGATCGCCACCTCCGTCCCGGTCATGGTCGGGGGGCTGATCCGGTTCGCGGTCGATCGCCGCCAGCGTCAGGGGAATCAGGCGTCCGACTTTGCTCCCGGCATGCTGCTGGCTTCAGGTTTGATCGCCGGGGGTTCGATCGCGGGGATCCTGGTGGCGGCGATCGCCAGC
>JAYKJB010000038.1 GCA_035285325.1 Candidatus Sericytochromatia bacterium | reverse complement strand
GGACCAAATCCGGCATCAAAACCCAATTCCGTGGCGAGCTGGTGGGAGATCCGCGGCCCCCCCGCAATCAGCACCACCCGGTCTCGCAAGCCCTCCGCCTCCAACATCTCTGACAGCTGCGTCAGGTTGGTGATATGCGCATTTTTCTGGGTCACAATCTGCGACACCAGGAGCGCATCGGCCTGTTCCACTCTGGCTCGGGCCACCAGCGTATCCGTCGGGATTTGCGCCCCGAGGTTGATGGCCCGAACCATCCGGTAGCGCTCGAGCCCGTAGTGCCCCCCATAGCCCTTCATGTTCATGATCGCGTCGATTCCGACCGTGTGCGCATCGGTCCCGATGCAGGCGCCGATCACGGTCAGGGGCCGGCCAAATTCTCGCTCGATCAGGGCGTCCACGCCGTCCATATCCAGCACCGGAAATTTGGCCAGGGGCAAATCGATGGAGGCATAGTCCACCGAGTAGGGACAGCGACCATAAGCCACGAACATGGTGAGGGCCGGGCCCATCGCCTCCATCGCCGTGATCAGCGGTTCATCCAGCCCCATTTTGGCCAGCAACAACTTGGCGGCCTCTTCCGCCTGAGCCCCCGCTGGCACCGGCAAGCAAAAACTGAGCTGGACCGCGCCGTCGTCCAGCGTGTCACCATAGGCCTTGATGGCCTGCAGGTTGACCGCTGCGGGCGAACCGGCCGCCTCGTCCCGCGGCCCCGATGCTGAGATCTTCATCGGTTCTCCTCCCGCCTCAATCAAACCGACAGCGCCGATTCGGGAGCGCGCCGCTCGAATTCCGCCCAGAATGGGTTGAGATAGTCAGGCGCCTTCTCAAACACCCCCTCGAGCCCTTTGCCACCATCGGGTGCCCGCCGCACGTCCGCGAAACAACCTTCCCCGATGGCTGCGACCAGACCCACGTCGTGGATGTGACGCAGTTGGAGGACGGCCTCACGAAGCACCTGATTCGCCCGCGCGGCAATGCGACCTTCCGGTCGCAGGTCGAACTCGCCGACCAGGTGACGGGTAAAGTTTTCCATATAGCTCATGTTTCGCAAGGCCAGATAGCGGTCGGCCACGAACGGCGTGTGAATGGCCTCGGTCAGGATACCCAGCAAGCAAATGCTCTGATTCGTCAGGACCGTCGCCAGGTTATACATGGTTTGATGCGCATACGATTGGAAAATATTCCCGGTGATGTGTTTGGTCGGCGGCATGTATTTCAAAGGATGCTCCGGAAACACCTGGCGCACCAGCTGGGCCATCGCCAGTTCATCCAGGAACCCATCCTCACGCTTCGGGTCGATTTCGAACGCATGACCGAGGCCCATGAGGTGGGTCGGAATCCCTGCCTCCCGTGCGAAGCGTTCATTGATGAACTGGCTTGATAGCACGGTGTGTCCTGCTTCGATGGCATCTGCGGTGGTGAGGTAGTTGTCCTCGCCCGTGTTGATCAGGATGCCGGCAAATCCATTCACCATCCGCGAGAAATACTGGTCTGTCAGCGTGCGATACAAGTTGATATCGCGAAACAGGATGCCATAGAGGGCATCGTTCAGCAGCATATCCAGACCTTCCTGAGCCGCCAGCACGGAGATTTCCGGCATGCAGAGGCCGGAGGCGTAATTGGTGGCCTGGATGTAGCGACCGAGTTCTTCCGACACCTCGTCCAGAGCGGTCCGCAGCAGACGGAAGTTGGCGGCGGTCGCAAAGGTTCCCCCGGAGCCTTCCGAGGTCGCGCCAAACGGCACGAAATCGAGCAGGCTCTGGGCGGTAGCTCGAATCACGGCAATGATATCTGCCCCCTGCTTGGCCGCCGCGACCGCTTGGGGAACATCCTCGTAGATGCTGCCGGTGGCGACAATCAGATAGCGCAAGGGGGCAGGGCCCACGCCCAGCCGTTCACGAAACCGTTGGCGCTGCAGGCGAGAGGTGCGCAGGTGCTCCAACGCGACCCCCATCTGTTCCAGCGCCCACCGCTCGCGCGCGCCTGCCGAAACATCCTCGCAGCCCCAATCGGCAGGCGTGGCAGCAGTGGCAATCCATTCGGCAGCGGCCTGGGGCCCCAGCCCCTTGGCCAGGCAAACACCCGCCAGCCAGTGACTCACGCCGCTCGGCAGCTGGCCGGCGGCCTGAATGCGATCGACCGTGCGATTGGGCCAGGGCACCCCTTCTTCGTCGACCCCATCGACCCCCAGCAGGCGCAGCACGGCGCGCTCGATCGACACCGTAGAGTGGGCACGAATGTAGCCCATCATGCGGCCGACGACACCGTCGGCCAGGCACCGGGCTTCTTCGACCAGTGCGCTTTCGAGCGGGATGTGCATGAATCCGACCTCCGCGTATCTTGCGATCTTATTCCCTTGCAGGCCGATTGAAAAGGTGACGCCCCTGCACGAACGATTGACACGCAAGCGACCTTTGACGCAACATTTCCAACAAGGCCACAGGCCCATCCAGCTCGGCTGCCTGCGACACGCCGAGGCTTGCCTCCCAGGGGGCGCTCAGGAAAGATGCAGGCGTGGCGCTTCGCCCAGCCCCCCCTGGCCCGGAAAGGTGAACGAATGTCCCTGCGCTATGCCATTCTGGGCCTGCTGGCCCGACGCGAGATGACGGGCTACGACCTGACCAAGCATCTCGCGGCCAGTGACGGATTGTTCTGGTCCGCCAAACACAGCCAGATCTACCCGGAACTGGCCGCCCTGACCAGGCTAGGCCTGGTTCAGTATCAGGCAGTGGCGCAGATCGGACGTCCAGAAAAGAAGGTGTACGTGCTCACGCCGGAGGGTCACCGTACCCTGGGGGCCTGGGTGGGGGAACCGCCCGAAGCCCGCGTGCTGAAAGACCCGATGCTGATCAAGGTTTGGGCCTTGGGGACGGTCTCTCCTCAGCAGCTGGAACCAGTGCTGAGGCGGGCGCTGCGAGAACTGGAGCAGAAACTGAATGATGCTCCGGGCACAGGCGTCACCCCGCAGGAACCCGGCGATCGCCACACGCGCGGCGTCGAGCTCACCCAGTCGTTCCAACGCCATTTCTACGCGATGTATCGCACCTGGTTGCTGGACTGCCTGCAGGCCTGCCAGGAAAGCGATGTGACGGCTGGGACGTGACGCGAGGGCTCGGTCCCGCCGGGCTCAGCGTTCCGGTGCGCTCGCCTCGACATCAAACACAGGCAGGTCGGGGAACGCCTCGCTCAAGGCCATCCGTAACTGCTCGGGCGCACACGTCCGCCCATCGGGTGCCGTGGGATTGACCGTCAAGGCGATCGCCCGCACGGGCCGCAGGGCGTGACAGGTTCGTCCACGCTTCATCCAACGCCCCAGGTGTTCCTGCGAGGCCAGCAGGTGAGTGCCGCTGGGCACAATCAGATCAACCGTCAAGCGTGCCTCGAGTAGCACCTCCAGCAGCGCATCCGACACCGCGCCGGGCACATACAGGGCCTCCGCACCGGCCGGGAGCCAGCCAGGGAGTCGCCCGAGGTCACTCAACAGCGTGTCGGCCACCCAAGGCGTGAATCCCGCCGGACTCAGCGCTCCAGGCGCGTCAAGCCCCAAGCACCGGGCCTGCCAGGCCGGTGCTGGTTCAGGGAGTTGCAGGCGATCCAGGATGAATTTCGTTTCGGAGACCACCGCAGAGACATCCTCACCCAGGACCAGTCCAGTCGCCAGGACAAAGGCGTCGACCCCGCACGAAATGAAGGCCCGACGGTCAGCAGCACCATCCAGCAAGACCCGTTCGGCCCCCAAACGCTGGAGCTGTCGCAACAGGGCCGCGGCCTCCCTGACCTTGACGGGGCCTGCCACCTCGACGAAACCGGCTGAACGGACTTCGTAGATCCCGACGGGGCCGAGCGCCGTTCGGAACGGGGTGGGCTCCCGAAGCACCAGCGTGGCCTGAGAGTACAGCGCCGACTCGTGGGAGGTGGCCACCAGGGTGCCCACGGGCGGAACAATGCGAGGCTTGGGCCGATGGGTGATCTGATCGACGGCCTCTCCGTCTCGGCCAATCGAGGACAAACCCAGGCGCTCCCCACCACGGGAGAATGCGGCAATCAGGTGATTGAGCGCCGTGGTTTTTCCGGCATTTTTGGCCGTGCCGGCGATCGCCACGCTGGCGTACCCCACACACGCGTCACGGAGAGTGCGTTCGGCAGACACGGCGCAACCCCGCTCAGCTCAAACTGGCCAGGTGGGCCTGAACGGCGGCTTCGCAGGCGGGCAGCAAGCGCGCCAGGGCTTGCTCCATGGTGGCCTCGAAGCGTGCGCCGGAGGCGTAACGATGCCCCCCTCCGCCGAACTGCTTGGCCAGCGTGTTGACGGGCACGTTGCCCTTGGAACGCAGGCTCACCTTGATCCGTCCTTCCTCGGACTCCTTGAACAGCAGGTAAACTTCTCCCCCCCGCACGCGCGGGAGTTGTTGCGTCAACAGCTCCACCGCCTGGTCGCTGCCCTCGCCGCCCTTGAGCATCTCAGCAGTCAGACACGCGTACACGATCCGTCCGCCGAGGCTTGTCTGCAGGCCAGTCAGGGCTTCGCCGAAGACCTGAAGATCGGTCCGGCTCAGTTGTTCGTGAAGTTCCCGATTGATCTGGTCCGGGCGCGCGCCCGCTTCCACCAGATTGGCCACGGTCCGAAACAACGCCCCATCACAGCGATCCGTCACAAAGGCTCCCCGGGTATCGAACAGGATGCCCGTGAACAGACAGGACGCGGTCTCCGCGTCGAGCGGAACATCGAGGTGGGGCTGCAACTGGGCCACGATCAGGGAGGTGGCCGCCGCCTCGGTGTCCACGTAGATCCACTCGGCGAAGCGGCCATTGTCGAGGTGATGGTCCAGGTTCATCCATGTAGGCCATTCGCGGACAGACGCAATCTGGCGGTGCCGTTCGCCACCATCGAGGAACACCAGGCGCCAGTCGGCCGCATCGGTGGGTGGGCGGTCGACCACTGGGAACCAGCGCGTCAGAAAGCGGCAGGATTCCGGCACAGGCTCATCGCAGAACAGGGTCACCTGCTTGCCCATCCGAGTCAGCAGGCGGGCCAGGCCACACGTCGACCCGAACGCGTCGGGGTCCGGCGCCGTATGGGGCACAATCAGGTAGCGATCGTGGGCCTTCAAGAGTTCCGCCACGTGCGCAAGGTCCCGCACATTACTCACGGCATCCATCCCTACCTCCTTCGTTCGGTTCCAGGTTTCCCGCATGATGGTACCGGATCCCCCGTGCTTTCGGCCGCCATCAGGAAAGGGCCCTCATGCTGCCACTCCACGATGAAAATGAGCACACCCGCACGCCCTGGCTGACGTGGTGCCTGATCGCCGCGAACGCCCTGGTGTTCGCCTATCAACTGGCCCTCCCCGAAAAGGCCTGGGATGGCTTCCTGCAGACGTTTGCCCTCACGCCGGCTGCCCTGACGGCAGATGTGGCCGCCGTTCAATCCGGTCACTATCCAGGCCTGGGGAGCTTTCTCTCCCTATTCTCCTGCATGTTCCTACACGGCGGATGGATGCACTTTGGAGGCAACATGCTGTTTCTGTATATCTTTGGCGACAACATCGAGGACCAGATGCGCCCCCTCAGGTTTCTGGGTTTCTATCTGTTAGCCGGTTTGGCGGGCAGCCTCGCACACGTGTGGTCTGCCCCTCACAGCCCGCTGCCGTTGCTCGGAGCGAGCGGCGCCATCAGCGGGATCCTGGGAGCCTATCTGGTGCTTCACCCGGGTGCCCGGATCAAGACCCTGATCCTGTTGTTTCCCTTCATCCGCACGGTCAGAATCCCCGCCTTCATCTTTTTAGGCATCTGGTTTCTGACCCAATCCTGGCAAGGAATGGCCAGCTCGGCCAACGAGCACGCCGCAACCAGCGGAGGCGTGGCCTGGTTCGCCCATCTTGGCGGGTTCGGGGTGGGGGTGCTCGCAGGCTTGGGATTGCGCTTGCAGCGTTGGGTTCTGCTGGCCCGACGCCCGCTCTCACGCGGATACTCGAATCGTCGCTGATGGCGCTGAACAAGGGCTAGCAGGCTAGCGATTCATCACGTTGAGGGTAAACTGCACCTGGGTTGCCCCGCCCGGTCCGGAGGCACTGAGCACGACCTGGTGCGGCCCGTTTCGCCAGGCCCGCGAGTTGCAGGGAAACACCGGCGCGGGACCGGACGTGACCCCCAGCGTCTGACCGTCGAGCTGGCAAACGACACGCGTGGGATTCCCCGCGATGGCCGCCCGGATCACCACCTGACCGCCCACGATGGCCCCATCCGCGGGCGTGAAGGCCCGGACTTCCGTCGGCTGCGCAGGCACGACAGGCGGTGGGGGGTCCTGCGCCGCTGCTTCGTCCCCTGGCGCGTGCGCCAGCACGCGCGGCCTGGCGCCAGCGCCGTATGACGAGGGGATTTCAACGGCCAAGCGTGGCGCCGGGGCCTCGTTTCTCGGCTTGACCACACGACGCTCCCGTTGCAAATCTTGCAGCAGCTTTCGCTCCGCAGGGGTCAGCTCGGACATCTTGTAGCTGGCGGGCGCGCGCGTGGCCGCCGGGCGAGTCGCCTGGGAGGGGTGCGCCATCCGGTAGATTCCCCAACTTCCCCCCAGCAACACGCAGGCCCCCAGGATCAACCGCCCCCACGCCTGCCTGCCGCCGGGCAAAGGACGCGGCGCGTGCTCGAGCGAGTGAAGCTGCGGCTCGCGCTCCAGCGCTTGCTGCGTACAAGCCCCACAAACGCCCCTGGTATTCAAGCAGGCCGGACAAAACGGGCGCCGACACAGGCTGCAAGCGGTGGCCGCACGAATATCCTGATGGTTTCGACAGTAGACCACGCCGGCACGAGGGGCGGAGACGGTTTTTTCCGCGGCAGGGCGAGGCCGCCCCGGCCCCTTTCCCTGAGGGCCCCCCGACGCGTCGGGGGAGTCACCGGCGGAAGCGCTCAGGGCTGCCCCGGCCGCTTGCCCGCCCGCTTGCAACGGCCCAGCGGCCGCTCCCTGAGTCTTTCTGAGCGGGGCCTGAGGCGGACGCGGCACTGCCGGCGTCAATCGCTCAGCCCAGGACACATCCTTGGCCACGCTGGCCGGTGACGGCTCTGAAAGCGGCGTTTCTCGCTCGGGGTCCGCTGGGGCCACGGCAGGCGTGACCGTCGGGCGCAGGCTCCCGGCACAACAATTCATGCACCGTCCGCGCTCGCCTTCGTCGCGACATGTGGCACATACCGGCTTCCGACAGGCGGTGCAAGTCCCGACAGCCCGGGATTTGGCGTGATAGGTACAGGTTTCCAAGCAGCACCTCGACCGGGTGAGTCACCGAAGGGGTTCTGGGTTCATACCCCACGCGTCGGTGCTCGACGCGCGCACAGGGCGAACAGGCAGCGTCCGGGCTGTCAGGCTCCGAGAACCGCGGGATCAGGAAACGCCTTGACGTCGGGCCAAGCGCTGTTGCGCACGTTCCTGGCGGTGATCGACCCAGACTGGGCCCCCTCGCTCCGGAAACGGCAGTTCGACCCGGTCAAGGTCGTGGGGGAGAATGACACCAGGTTGAATGGCGTGGGCCTCTGCCAGCAGGTCGCGAGCCGCGTGGCGAAAGCTGATGTGGGTGAGTGCCAGCATCTTGACCCGAGCCTCAAGCGCAAGCCGGGCGGCCTCCGCCGCCGTCGAGTGGTAGGTCTCTCGGGCCCGGTCGGCCGCCTCCTCGGCGAAGGTGGCATCGTGGACCAGCAGATCGGCATCCTGAGACGCTTCCGCGACCGCCTGACACGGCCGGGTATCGCCTGTCACCACCACCCGCCGCCCCGACCGTGAGGGGCCCAGCACCTGAGCCGGAGACACGGGACCTTGGGAACCTTCGACGGTCTCCCCCCGCTGCAAGGCCCCGAAATCCGGGCCCGGTTTCAGCCCCAGGGCCTCGGCGCGCGCCGCATCGAAACGCCCCGGACGAGCGGGTTCCACGAACGACCATCCCAGGGAGGCCACGCGATGATCGGTCGCGATCGCGGTGATCACCCAGTCGTCTCGCTCGAAGCGATGGCCAGCCTCGACCTGATGGTAGCTGACCTCGAAGGTCGTGCTTCCGACGATTCGTCGAAACATGGTCACCATGCTGGTCAACCCCTTGGGGCCATAGATGGCGACGGGTTCCTGACGTCCCCAGAGTTCCCAGGTCTTGAGCATCCCCGGCAAACCCAGGTAGTGATCGGCATGAAAATGCGTCAGCAGGATCACGCCGATCTGGTTGATGCCCACGCCGGCGCGCATCAACTGACGCTGCGTGCCTTCGCCACAATCCACCAGCACCCGCTCACCGCCGCGCTTCAGCAGCGTGGCGGTCAAGCCGCGTTCAGGCGTCGGTACGGCCCCCGAGGTCCCCAGAAAAACGACCTGCATCTCCATCGAATGGCCGGCCTAGAACTTCAAAGCCCAGCGCAGTACCCAGTAGATGAAAGCCGCCAAGCTGGAGGTGATGGGAATGGTGAACACCCAAGCCAACACCATGTTGCCCGCGACGCCCCATCGGACGGCGGAGACGCGCTTGGTCGCCCCCACGCCCATGATGGCCCCCGAAACCACGTGCGTGGTCGAGACGGGCAAACCGAATTGGGAGGCTGTCGTGATCGTGAGGGCCGCGGCAGTGTCGGAGGCGAATCCGTTGATGGGCTGCAGCTTCACGATCCGGGTCCCCATCGTCTTGATGATTTTCCAGCCGCCGGCACTGGTTCCAAGTGCCATCGCGCTGGCAGCCGCCAACTTCACCCACATCGGCACCTCGAATCCGCGCGCGGGGTCCAGCAGGCCCCCTGAAAACAGGGCGAGCGTGATGATGCCCATCGCCTTCTGAGCATCGTTGGTGCCGTGGCTGAACGACATGAAACCGGCCGCCAGAATCTGCAGGGGCCGGAACATGTTCGTCACCGTGCTGGGAAGGGCCGAGCGAAACACCCACATCAGGAGCAGCATGATACTGAACGCCACCAGCCCCCCGATCAGCGGGGACAGCACCAAAAACACGAAGATACGCTCGACGCCGAGCCAGTGCAGCTTGGCCCAACCAAACCCGGCCACGGCTGAGCCGATCAGGCCGCCGATGATGGCGTGCGAAGACGAACTCGGCAGGCCCCACCACCAGGTCAACAAGTTCCAGGTGATGGCCGAAACCAGCGCCGCCACCACGACCCACTGACCGGAAACGGCTCCCGACTCGATGATCTTGGTGTCGATGATGCCCTTGCCGATCGTTTTGGCCACCTCGGTTCCGGCCAGGGCGCCCAGGAAGTTGAGCACGGCCGCCATCAGGATCGCACGCCGGGGCGTCAGAACGCCGGTGGAGACACTGGCCGCAATGGCATTGGCCGTGTCGTGAAAGCCATTGATGAAGTCGAACACCAACGCCAGAAACACGACGAAGGCGATCAGCAAAAGCAGTTCAGGCATTCTTCAACACGATTCCGTGGAGGCGACCGGCCACGTCCTCGGTCATATCAATCGCCGACTCGATGGTGTCGTAAACCTCTTTCCACTTGATCACGTGCAAGACATCCCGTGGCTGGTCAAACAGCGCACTGAGGGCGGCGCGGTTCAGCTTGTCGGCTTCATTTTCCAGGCGGTTGATCTCGACCACGTGCGGCAGGATTTCACGATGCCGACGAGGGTTTCGCAGCAACGGGACCGCCTGGTCAATCTGCTCGCAGCAACGCTCAAGCAGGCGCACCATCGTGATCAGCAGGTCAGTCGGTCGATCAATCCGATACAACAGCAGCCGATCCGCCACCAGTTCGGTGGAATCGATGATGTTGTCCAGGTCGATGGTCAGGGCGTGAATGTCCTCGCGGTCGAGCGGCGTGACAAAGGTCTTGTTCAGCTTTTCGAGAATCTGGTGGGTGACCTTGTCCCCCACGTGCTCCGCGTCGGTGAGCTTCTGGAAGCGACCGGGCACATCTCGGTAATCTTCGGCCAGGTCACGCAGCAACCGGGCGCCGGCCAGGACATTCCGAGAAGACGCCTCGAGCAAGTCGAAGAAACTCTCTTCCCGCGGAATCAAGCGAAACACGAATCAGACTCCTGTCATCACGCAAGCCATACCAGCCAGGCCACGAGGCAGACCAGCCTCGCCCATCAGGCTTCTCGGCACGTGGATCACCGCAATCCCCGCTCATGCCCCACGGGCGCCTGGCGACGGCGAGCGGCGAGAAAGTTTCGGCCGTTTTGGATGATCTGAAGCACTGACCCCACCTCGGCCTCAAGCTGCCCCAGCACCTCGTCAGCGTACCCCTCGGCTCCGCGCACCAGCTGGCGCGCCTCCCGTTCCGCAGCCAGCACGATCTGCTGGGCCTGGGCCCGCGCTTCCATCAGATCGAGCGTCGGGGAAGAGGTCGCGCTCGGCACGTCGCCGGGCATCTTGGCCAGGAGGGGCGCCGGGAGCGTGGGCGCAGGAAAGGAGTCCTGAACGGGCGCCGAGGCGGCACGCAGTTGGCGCGTCGAGGCACTCGGGTTGGTCAAGGCGGGAAAGTCCAGCATCGGAGGGCTCTCGCTGCCGCCGGAGGGTAACTCGCCCTCGGCGGCGGTGGGCTTCAGGGGGCGCAAGAACGCCAGCCCGTCGGCGACCGTTTCCGGCAGGCCTGGCCTGTCGCTTCG
Organism: Candidatus Sericytochromatia bacterium; assembly: GCA_035285325.1. Lineage (NCBI taxonomy): Bacteria > Bacillati > Candidatus Sericytochromatia > Candidatus Sericytochromatia bacterium. The sequence goes on along the minus strand of JAYKJB010000038.1, from coordinate 72,650 downwards.
CGGAGCTTCGGCGGCCTTCTCGAATTGCTGAAATTGCGCCACCAAGGCACCGCCGTCCAGGCCGAGCAACTTGGCGTACTGTCGGATGTAGCCGTAGGTGTGCACCATCGCTGGCAGACGGTCCATCCGACCCTCTTCCAGGGCCTCCAGGTAATGCAACTTGATGTACGTGCGCTGAGCCACCTCGTCCAGCGTGAGGCCCTTGCTGAGGCGCGTTTCTCTCAACAGTTGACAGACATCGGTCACAACGATCGGCTCCATCCCCGATTGCCCTGAGCACCGCCACAAAAAGCCACCGGCTGGGCCCCTTGATGCAAGAATGATCCCGATCTTACCACGCAACCGCGCACGTCAGGGACGTGCGGTCCAAGATTTTCATGCCGCTACCACGCCATCCGGGCGTGTGATATCGTCAGGACAGGCGATGGAATCGGCTGAACATCCGTGCGTGCGGCACGCGAGGCAAGGGTCGCGCATGCTCCGAACACTCTCGATCAAGAACTTCGTTCTGATGGACGACTTGACGCTCGACTTCAGCGCGGGGATGTGCTTGCTCACGGGCGAAACCGGTGCGGGCAAATCGGTTCTGATCGAGGCTCTGGCGGCCGCGTTGGGAGGCCGAGTCACGCTGGACATGATCCGGCGCGGGGCCTCACGCGCCACCATCGAGGCCACCTTCGTGAGTCCATCGGATGGCGCCTGGCCCGTGGCCCTGGATGAGAGCCTTCAAGCCGAGGGGCTGGAAACGGCGGTCGAGAACGAGCTGACCCTGAGCCGGGAAATCACCCCCAGGGGGAGTCGCTGTCGGATCGACGGCCAGCTGGTCACCCAGACGGTCCTGAGGCAGATCGGGGCGCTGATGGTTGATGTCGTTTCCCAGCACGAGCACCAGCGCTTGATGGTTCCCGCTTTCCAGCGGGAGCTACTGGACCGATATGGTCGACTGCTGCCGCAGAGGCAGGCGGTCCGAGAGGCCCACGCGCGCTGGACGGGCCTGAGAACCCGCCTGAAAGAGCTGCGTCAGACCAGCCAGACCCGGGAGCAACAAGGCGATTTCTGGCGCTATCAACTGCGCGAGATCGAAGCAGCCGCCGTGCTCGATGCTCACGAGGAGGATGCCCTGAAGACCGAGCGTCTGCGCCTGGTGCACGCGACCGACCTCCGCCGCGTGACGGAATCGGCTTACCAGGGCCTATATGCAGGCGAGCAGGAACCCTCGGCCTTTGATCAGATCGCACGGTACGTGCAATCACTGAGCGAACAAAGCGGTCATGACCCAGCGCTCGAGGAAGCCTGCGCCTCCCTGGCTGAAATCCAGGCTTCCCTCAAAGAAGTGGCCACCGGCCTGCGTCAGCACCTGGAAGGTCTGGAAGCGGATCCGGAACGATTGCGGGAAGTGGAACAACGCCTGGATACCCTGGGCAACCTGAGCCGAAAATACGGCCCGGGTCTCAGCGAGGTGCTCGCTCACGCGGGCCGCCTGAGAGAGAACCTGGCAAACCAGGAAAGTGCTGACACGCGTCTGGCGGAGCTGAGCGAGGCGGTCAGAGCGTCACAGGCCGACCTGGTGGCCGCTTGCGACGCCCTGACGGCTGGTCGTAGGGAAGCAGCCAGCGTGCTGGAGGAGGCACTGGGGCAGGAATTGAGAGAGCTGGAATTGCCACGGGCCAAGCTGGTCGTCCAGCTCACGCCGAACGAGGGGCCGGCGGGCTGGCGTGCAGATGGCGCCGAGCAGATCGAATTCCTGATCAGCTTGAACTCCGGAGAATCCCCTCGCCCATTGGCAAAAAGTGCCTCCGGCGGCGAAATGGCCCGCGTGATGCTGGCCATGGAAACGGTGCTGGCAGGGCTGGATCGCGTCCCCGTGCTGGTCTTTGACGAGGTAGATACCGGCATCAGCGGCAAGGCGGCGCTGGCGGTGGCGGAACGTCTGGCCGACCTGTCCCGCTCCCATCAGGTTCTGTGTATCACCCACCTACCGACGGTGGCGGCGATGGCGGACCACCACATCCACCTGGAAAAACGGGACGATGACGTTCAGACCCGGGTCGAAGCCACCCCCCTCGATGAGGCTGGACGCATCCGGGAGCTGGCGGCCCTGTCGAGCGGGTCACCACATCCAGCGGCTCTGCAGCACGCGGAGGCCCTGATCGCGCAGGCCAAACGCCACAAAGACAGTGCTGGGCCCAGGCGGGCGACCGGCAGCGGGCCCCATTCCGAGAGGTAATGCTGTGCAGCCGACCCATTTTCGCCTGAAGCAGGGCGCCTTCGAAGTGGAATTGAGCGGAAGCGCTGAATTTGTGGAGCGTCAGCTCTCTCGGTACCTGGCCAGCTGGATGCAGGCCGCCGGCGACCCTGAACTCGGCCCTGAAGCTCGTGTCGCGTCAACGCCTGTGGCGCCTGCTGATGCCCCCCAGGACAACTCATCAGAGGTCTTTCCGAGGGTTCGCCCCGACTTTCAACCGAAGGTGAATGTCTCCCTGGCAGAATTCGTCCATATGAAGGAGGCCGTTTCGCCCAGCGACCTGCTCGTCGTCGGGGCCTACTACCTGGAAAAATATCACCGCCAAGAGTCTTTCACCGCGGCGGACTTGCAGAAATCGCTGGCCCAGTTGCCAGCCTGGGACTGCCGTCAGGTGGATATCGAGCTGGAAAGCGTGCTCACCATGGGGTGGCTGGAACGCCTGCGAGACGGCCACTACACCTTGACCTTCAAGGGGCAGAATTACGTTCGCGACGGACTCGTCTGAGCGAAACCCCTGTCGAATTCACCACCGACGCTTGTCACGCCTCTTGGTATTATGTTAATCATTGGGCGCAACCCTGAAGGTCAGGCGAGTGAGATGTCGGTCGACCAAGCTGCCCCATTCACCACGGCCGCCCGCGAACGCCAAGAAGCGTTCGAAGCCGCGTGGTTACATCCCGCCGCCGCCCGCGCACGGGCGAGCCGCGGACGAGACATGGCGGAGCCGGAATGTCCGCTGCGAACGCTCTATCAGCGTGATCGAGACCGGATTCTCCACGCCAAGGCCTTCAGACGCCTGAAACACAAGACCCAGGTCTTCATTGCGCCCGAAGGCGATCATTACCGCACGCGTCTGACCCACACCTTGGAAGTCGCGCAAATCTCCCGAACGCTGGCGCGCGCCTTGCGCCTGAATGAAGACCTGACCGAGGCCATCGGGCTCGGCCACGATCTCGGGCACGCCCCGTTCGGCCACGCCGGCGAGCGCGTGCTGGATGAGTTGTTCGAACCGGCAGGATTTCGCCACAACGAGCAGAGTGTGCGGGTGGTCGAGCACCTGGAACCGCTCAATCTCACCCGCGAGGTGCGCGATGGCATTCTGCACCATACGGGGCCGGGCATCCCTTCCACCCTGGAGGGCCAGATTGTCAAAATCTGCGACCGGATTGCTTACCTGAACCATGATCTGGATGACGCGCGGCGCGCCGGCATCATTGGAGACGGCGACATTCCGACCTGGGTGGATGCCACCTTCGGCCACACGCGCGGGGCACGCATCGCGTGCATGCTCGATGAGCTGATTCAACACAGCGACCTGGAGGCCGGCGAGATTCGCATGGGGCCCGAGCGTCACGAGGCCTTCCTGGAACTCCGCGCCTGGATGTTCAAGCGGGTCTACACCGGCAGTCGGGCCAAGGCCGAAGAGAGCAAAGCGATGCGCGTGGTGGCGCAGCTTTACCAGCACTTCAGCCAGGATCGCGAGGCCTTGGAAGCGGGACTGGGCACCCGGATCGCACCGGAGGAGCACGCCCGTCGGGCGGTCGACTACGTGGCTGGTATGACCGATCGGTATGCGATGGCGGCTTACCATCGGGCCTTTTTGCCGTCCCCATGGCGGCTCGCCGATGAATCTGCTTCCATGGGCCCGTGAACCTGATACCTGACGACCCCATCGCCGAGATCCGTGCGCGTGCCGACATCGTCGAGGTCATCTCCGAACGCGTGGTGCTCAAGCGCAGCGGCCGCAACCTGCTCGGCCTCTGTCCGTTCCATCAGGAACGCACCCCCAGCTTCAACGTCAACCCGGAACGTCAGATTTTTCGCTGTTTCGGCTGCGGAGAAGGCGGTGACGTCTTCACCTTTGTGATGAAGACGAACGGCATGACCTTTCCGGAGGCGCTCCGCTCCCTGGCCGAACGCTACGGCATCACCCTGCCAGAACGTAGCCCTCAAGCCGATGAACGCCAACGCATCCTGGAGGCCAACGAGGCCGCAGCAGGCTATTTCAGCTGGTTGCTGGAACACGAGGACCATGGCCGTGACGCGCGGGCTTACCTGAGTGGCCGCGGAATTGATGCCACCTGGCGAAAACGATTTCGGCTCGGGCTCTCGCCGAACGGCTGGGACGGCCTGCACCGCCATCTGCTGGGGCGCCAGGTGCCCTTGGACGTTCAGGAGCAAGCGGCCCTGGTCAGGCGACGTCAGAGCCAGGATGGCTGTTATGACTACTTTCGCAACCGCATCATGTTCCCGATCCTCAATGAGGCCACCCAGGTGGTGGGTTTCGGCGCTCGGGCCCTGGGCCCGAATGATGAGCCCAAGTACCTGAATAGCCCGGACACCCTGGTCTATCGCAAGGGGAACCTCCTGTACGGCCTGTCGGAGGCGCGTGAAGCCATGAAGCAGCGAGACCGGGTGATCCTGGTGGAAGGCTACCTGGACGTACTCACGGCCCACCTGTCAGGTTTCGAAGAAACGGTGGGCGTGCTGGGAACGGCGCTCACGCCTCAGCAAGCGCGGGCCTTGCTGCGCTACACCCCCTCCCGACGTGTGACCCTGGCCTTCGACGCCGACCGCGCCGGCCTGCAAGCCGCGGAGCGAGGCATCGCCACCCTGAGCGAGGTGACCCAGGGGGTGGGCCTGGAGGTGCGCGTGCTGGCGGTCCCCTCCGGCAAGGACCCGGACGCCTTCCTGAGACAGGAGGGTGCCGCGGCGTTCGACGCCCTGCTCTCGACGGCGCCGAGCCTGTTCGAGTTTTTGCTGAACCGGGCGATCGCCCCGCACGACCCGAGCACTCCCGAGGGGCGCACCCGGGCGGTCGCAGCGGCCGTTCCGATCCTGCGTCAAATTGAAAGTTACGTGACCCAGGACCACCACGTCACGTGGCTGAGTGAGCGTCTCCAGACGCGTCCGGAGACGCTGCGCCTGGAACTCGGCAAGGGCACCCGGCAGCCAGGCTCGCTCCCCGCGCGGGTGCCCCCGCCCCCCGCCAAGAAGCTCTCCACGCGAGAGGCCGAGCGCTTGCTGCTTTACCACATGGTGGAACACCCTTCCGCACGGGCCGACCTGCGGGAAAAACTGGCCAATGTGGTGTTCAGCCCGGTCCATCAGGCCATCCGGGAGGCCCTGGCGCAACTGGATGCCGAGGGCGTGCAGCCGATCGACTGGTCCCTGCTGCTGGCCCGTTTCTCGGGCGAACTGGAAATTCACAAGGCCCTCTCAGCGCTGTCCTTCGAAGACTACGCGGCCTGGGGGCGCGACCTGTCCGAGGTGGTCGAGGATTGCATCCTGACGCTGGAGATCGATTACTGGCAGGCCCACAAGCTGACGCTCACGGAACGCATCAAGCGAGGGGATCAGGTCAGTGAAGCGGAAACGCGCCGCTTGCAAGAAATCGTCCTGTATCTGGTCAGTCTCGACAAAAAACGTCGAAAAATGGCGCCCAGCGTCGATGAAAAATCCCCCCAGGCGGGAACATAAGTCCCGGGGCGCCCCCCCCCAGCAGGAGACACGAACTTGGCAGACCACACGGACACCTTGAAACGAAAGCGTGCAGAGGAAACGCTCCTCGACGCGTTCTCGGAAGGTGACGGCAGTCCACTGGAAGATGACTTGTTCGAGATCGCGACGGCGACCTTGGATGACTCGGAGGCGCCTGGCGATGCGGACCTGCAGGATGTGTCCGATGAGGTCGACCTCGACCTGACCGTCCCCAAGGGCATCTCCACCGATGACCCGGTTCGGATGTATCTGCGAGAGATCGGCACCATCCCCCTCCTGAACGGGGCGCAGGAGGTGGCCGTGGCCAAGGCGATCGCCGCCGGGGGAGTCTCGGGGGACCGCGCGAAGCGCAAATTGGCCGAGGCCAACCTGCGCCTGGTCGTTTCCATTGCCAAGAAATACGTGGGCCGGGGCATGCTGTTCCTGGACTTGATTCAGGAGGGGAACCTGGGGCTGATCCGGGCGGTGGAAAAGTTCGATCACGCCAAAGGCTTCAAGTTCTCCACCTATGCCACCTGGTGGATTCGCCAGGCCATCACCCGCGCGATTGCGGACCAGGCGCGGACCATTCGCATCCCGGTGCATATGGTCGAAACCATCAATCGGCTCAAGAAGGTCAGTCGCAAGTTGTCACAGGACCTGGCACGCAAGCCGACGGACGAAGAACTGGCAGCCGAAATGGAAGTCACGGTGGAGCGCCTGCGTGAAATCGTGAAGGTCTCGCAGGAACCCGTCTCCCTGGAGACCCCGGTGGGCAAGGAGGAGGATTCGCGCCTCGGAGACTTCATCGAGGACCGTGACACCGCCGCACCGGTTCATGCCGTGACCCACGAACTGCTCCGCGAGGACATCTCGGATGTACTGAATACCCTTTCGATGCGCGAACGCGATGTGCTCAAGATGCGCTTCGGCCTGGAAGATGGTCGCCAGCGCACCCTCGAAGAGGTGGGCCAGAAGTTTGGCGTGACCCGCGAACGCATCCGTCAGATTGAGGCCAAGGCGCTGCGCAAGCTGCGCCACCCGAACCGCAACAAGCGGCTGCGCGAGTACATCGAGTGAGCTTTCGAGCCGCCGGTGAAATAGCGAAAAGCAGCGTCAGCGCTTGCTTGACGGCCTCAGCGAGCGACTGATAGACTGGGCGGGTTTGCCCTGGAAGCTTAGCTCAGCGGTTAGAGCAGGCCACTCATAATGGCTTGGTCGTGGGTTCGAACCCCACAGCTTCCACTCGCCGCGATGAGGCCTGGAACCCCGCCAGGTCGCAACCGCTGCCCGTCGCTGGTCAACGCCCAGATTCCTGCGCAAGATGGTTCGGTCAGGCATCGAGCCGGAGCAGACGCATGGCCTGGGCAGACCGAAAATCAGCCGGGGAAGCGCTTTCAAGCGCATTGATGAACGAGCGAGATGGACGCTGCGTGGTGATCGGACTCCCGCGCGGGGGCGTGGCAGTCGCCGCCCCCGTCGCCCGAGCGCTGGCCGCCCCGCTCGACATCCGCATCGTCAAAAAAATCGAGACGCCCGGTGCGCCCGAACTGGCACTGGGAGCAGTGACGGATGCCGGGATCACGGTCTGGAACGAACCGTTGGTCCAGCACTTCGGCCTCACCCCCAGCCAGCTGGCGACGGCCCGTGAAGACGCCTTGGCGGCCGCCAAACGTCGCGCGGCCAAGCTTCGTGGCGCGTGCCCCTCCCTGCCATTGCAGGGTCGCCACGTCCTTCTGGTGGACGACGGCATGGCCACGGGCATGACCGTGGCCGCGGCGGTCGCGGCCATCCGACAGGAACAGCCAGCCCGCCTCGTGGTGGCCTGCCCCGTCGCCTCAGCGACTGCCAGCAAGGCGCTGGCCAGGCGCGTGGACCGGCTGGTCACGCTCGCCATTCCCGCCGACTTTTCAGCCGTCGGGCTCCATTATGCGGATTTCACTCCCGTCGAAGAAGCGGAAGTCAGCCAGCTGTTACGCGAAGCACACGCCAGCGTGGTCCGTCAGTCGTCCTGACCGAGGTCATCGACGCCCTCCTCCGCTTGCTCCTCGCCCTCAGCCTCCTTGGGCTTGGCGGCGGCGCGCCCCCGGCGCGCGGGCAACACCGAGGTCAAGCTGATGGGCTGAGGCTTGGGCGGATTGAGCAAACGCTCGACCTGAGCGAGCAAGACCTTGACCTGTTTATCGAGGGCGGCGTTGCCGCCGTCCCGCAGGGCTTGCACCTCGAAGGTGGCGAAGTAGGACGTCTGCAGGGCCTTGCCGTGGCGCACGATGCTCAGTGAGCCGCGGTCACGCCCCGAATACTGATAGTCCGCGGTCGCATCAAGGGCTTTCAGTTCGGCATCCAATGCCTGTTTGAGCCAATTGAGGACATCCAAATCCGTCGCACTGCGAGCCACAAGAACCTCCTTGAAGGTGTCGCGAAGACCGTCCTTCAGGATGGTACCGCGTCTGCCGGGATTCCCGAAACCGGGAAACGCACGGTGAAGGTCGACCCTTCGCCCGGGCGACTTTGCACGTCGATCCGTCCACGATGACGCTCGACCACACTGTACACCGTCGTGAGGCCCAGGCCGGTGCCCTCCCCGATCGGACGCGTGGTGAAGAAAGGGTCGAAGATTTTGGGCAGATTTTCAGGCAGGATGCCGCAGCCCGTATCCGACACCCGCAACACCACCTCATCGCCCTCGAGTTGCAGCTGGAGGGTCACCACGCCTTCCCCGTCGAGCGCCTGACAGGCATTCGTGAGCAAGGCGAGGAAGGCCTGGTTGAGCTGCTTCGCGTACGCGTTGAGCACGGGAACCGCATCCAATTCAAGCTGATAGGTGACCTTGTCGCCAAAGCGCCCCTGCACCATCGCCACCGCGCTCTCGACCCCGGCCCGCAAATCCGTCGGTTTCAGTTCGGCTTCGTCGTGACCCGCAAAGGTTTTCAGATCGGCCACAATCTTCTGACAGCGGGTCGTGCCCTTGACCACGCTATCGATGGTCTTGGTCACATCATCCTGCAGGTATTCGAAATCGATGTCATCCTTCCGGCGCTGGATGTCCGGATCATTCGGCAATTTTTGTTCATAGGTTCGGATCAGACCAAACAGGTCCTGAGCATAATTGCGGAACACCTTGGCGTTCCCGTGGATGAAGTTCAAGGGGTTGTTCAGTTCATGGGCCACCCCGGCCACCATCTGACCCAACGACGACATCTTTTCCGCGTGAACCAGCTGCCCCTGGGTCTTTTTCAGTTCTTGCAGGGTGCGTTGCAATTCTTCGGTGCGCAGCGAAACCTTTTCCTCCAGGCCCGCATTCAGCTCCCGAATGGTCTGGTAAGCACGGGCATTGGCCAGTGCCAGGCTCACCTGCCCGGCCAAACCTTCCAGCACGGACAGGTCGCTGGGACCGAAGGTTCGGGCCACACTCTGTGAACTGACGTAAAGCACCCCGCTGACCTCCTGCCCGGCACGCAGGGGAACGCACATGATGGAGCGCAAGCGCAGGTTCATGATGCTGTGCTTGGTCGCGAATCGCTCATCTTCCTGGGTGTCGATCAAGGCGAGCGGCTTGCCTTGAGACAGCACCTGCTGAATCACGCTCTGGCTGACCTGCAGGTCCGGAACAGCCTGGCCACCACGGTCCCTCGTCGCCAGACGCTCCATCCCCCAGAACACCGCGCCGTGCTCGGCCTCAGAAACATCGAGGGCCTGGCGCAACACCATATCGAGGATCTCGTTCAGATCCAAGGTCGCCGAAACGGCGCGCGACAGTTCATTCAGCTGCTCGAGATGGTGCTTGTCCTCACGAATCATCCGCAAGCGACGCTCCGCGACCAGCAGGACCCCCCAGGCTTCGCTGTAGGCCGCGAGACGGGACGAATTCAGGCAATTATCACGCGCATCGACCCAGAGGCATCCGTGCAGCAAGCCATCGTGAAAAAACGGCACGGCCTGAGCCACGCGTCCTCCGTGCGACCACTCCGCGGTCTGACGCTCGTAGCGGGCCCTTTCCAGCGGGGTGCGAGACACATCCAGCACCTCTGAGAGAGGCGCGCCGTGAGGGATGTTGAATAACTCGCGACCATCATCCTCGAAGATCTGCACCAGCCCGCGTTCAGCCCCGACGGCCGCCACCGTCTGCGCGATCAGAAGTTCAAGCGTCGCCACGCCGAGGGTGTCGTGTTCTCGTACGATGCGGTACCACTCGGCATCCAAACCACCGCTCCCGGCCTCGGCCGGAGCCGCCTGGCCCCCCGACGGGCTTCCCTCGAGCGGAATACATTCCAGCGTCATGAACAGGGAGCCCTGCTCGGTCAGCCCCATATCGTAGACGTCCCAGGCCCCCTCGATGCCCACCCCCGGGGTGCGCCGAAACTCGTTCTTGAAGCGATTCAACCGAGGCGGGGCCATCGGATGGTCCGCGTCGAGAATCTTCAACCAGAGCGGCTTTTGGCGGAGGTGGTCAAAGGCCCGGTAAACCGTTCCCATATCCCCTTCAGCAACCGACTCGAGCAACTCATAGCGGTTATTGATTCGCTGCTGTGGTGTGGTGGAATTACCGAACACAGCCCTGACCTTCCGAGACCGTGGCGTGACACGTGCGCGCACGCCGGCGTCGCCAGCCTCGCTTCCCCGGATTCATACCCGAACCCTCAAGCACGTCACCAAACCCCAGCCAGCCGACGCTACAGGTCATACGGTGAACCGGGATCATCGAGCAGCGCGCGGTCACACTCCAACGGCAACACAATCTGGAAGGAGGTCCCTTGCCCCACCGAAGACTCGACATGCAGGCGTCCACCGTGCTTTTCGATGATGCGCTTGGTGATGCACAACCCGAGACCGGTCCCCTCGCCCGGGCCCTTGGTCGAGAAATAGGGCTCGAAGATGCGCGGCAAGACCTCGGGGGGAATGCCGGTCCCGTTGTCCTGAATTTCCAGCGTGACATGCGCCTCGGTGGCCCGAGAGCGCAGGGTGATCGTGCCTTTTTCGGGGATGGCCTGCACCGCGTTGACGATCAGGTTCATCAAGACTTGCTGGATGTGTCCCGTGATTCCCTGAATGGGCGGGAGTTGATCGCATTCAAGTTTGAACTCGACCCGGCTGCGATAGGAGCTTTCGACCAGGCGGACCGTCGAGGTGATCAGGCGCCTGAGATCGACCGGACCCACCTCCGACTGATTCGCGATCGAAAATCGACGAAGGTCATCCACCAAGCTGCGGGCCCGCCCAGCGCCTTCCAGACAAGAAGTGAGCGTACGTGGCAGGTCTTCGCTCAGAAAAGGCCAGTCGATGGCGATGGTGTGCGCCTCAATTTCCGGCGACGTCACGCCGGTTTGCTGGTACAGGGCAATCAGCTCACGTTGCTGATCCAGGTACTCCCGAAGAATCTGCAGATTGGCGTTCACGATATTGAGCGGGTTGTTCAACTCGTGGATCACGCCGGCCACCAGCTGCCCCAAGCTGCGCAGCCGCTCGGATTGGGCTGCGTGATTCGCGTCTTGCGCGGTGGAGGAGGAATTCATCGAGGCATCACCCCGCTTGTCCAACATGGCGGAACGGGCGCCCCGAGGACGCCTCGGCCAACAGATTGACGTAGGCTGAGCCTGGTGGCTCGGTCAGCAACACCTCGGCTTCGTAAAGTCCGGTCGCGCCGGTTCGCGTCGAGGCCACCTTGCCTTGGAGGGTGACGCCCATTTCGGTGCCGACCACCGAGCTGATCACCGTGGCCTGAATGGGACTGTTGAAGCGCGGCTCCTCATCGAGGCCCGCCAGCAAAACGCCTTGCCCATGCAACTGTGAGATTAGCGCGGCCTTCACGACCGAACCCGGGACCAGGTATCGACCGCGGTAATTGACCGGAACCCGCAACACCTCGGGCGGGTCCGAACTCCCTGGGTCGCCGGCCGGGTAAACCGCCAAACCCGCTTCGTTCTCCTCGTCGAGCAGCACCCGCTGGAACACCCGCTGGGCGCGGTCGGTCTCGAAACTCAGGGTGCCCATACTGCCCAGCGGCGCCACCCCATACGCGCGGCCAATGCTACCATCCCGCATCCGTTGCGCCTCCTTGTCGAGGTACAGCGTGCCGTACTGGTCGACGAAGCGCACCCTGGCCACCAAGCGTACCGCACCGAACGCCAGTTCGACCGGCTGGTTCACCCCCGGTGCTGGCACCACGACGGCCGCCAGATTGCGCAGCAGGGTGTTGACATCCACCGGCTTGAACATGATCGCGTCCGTGACGGAGCGAATGGTATTGAGCAGTTGCGGAGAGGTGGTATCCCGGGTGATCAGGATGACGGGCAAACGCCGAAACTGCGGATTGCGCTTGAGCAGCAGCAGCGTCTCCAGACCGCTGGGATCAGGCGTCTCCGAATCCAGAATGATGGCGGCCGGCTTGGTCGCATGCACCAGCTGGAATACCTTCTGCCCCGTTTCAGCGGGCAACACCTCGTAGCCCTCGTTCTGTAGCACCGCGGAGATGGAGCGCCGAAACAGGTCTGACTTGTCCGCAAGGATCAACTGAGGCATGGAGCAAGGTCCGGATTGGCCGCCAGGACATCGGCAAACTGGCTAACCAGTTCAGGGTCGAACCGCACGCCCTGGTCCGCCTTGAGCGCGGCGATCGCCGCGTCCTTGGCGATGCCGGCCACGCCTGGCTGACCCTGCACCAGCTCTTCGAAGGCGATCGCCACCCGCAAGACGCGAGCCAGCAGCGGGATGTCGTGGCCCCGCAAGCCCTGTGGCCCGGAGCCGTCGTAGCATTCCAACAGTTGTGCCAACAGCGGAGTGGCCCTGACGAAGAACGGCAGTGGAAGCAGCATCTCCTCACTGGAGGAGGGACCGAGCGCCAGCGCCTGACGCGCCGCCTCATCCAGGGCCTCGGGCGACGCGTTGAGAAACGCGTCCGGCAGCACCAAGGTGCCCAGCTGATACAGGTGGGCGGCCGCCTCGAGTTGGGTCATCTCCTCACCGAACAGCCGCAGCTCCCGCGCCAGCGCGCTGGCATATTCCTTGACACGGCCGGCCCGCCCGCGACAATGCGGCGCCCGTTCTTCGAGACGCCCCACGATGTTGGAAAAGGCCGAGAGCACCATGGCCTCGTCGTTGCGATACTCCGCCAGCATCCGACGGTTGTCCAACGTCAGCTGGTAGGACTCCAAGGAGCGCTTCACGACAAGTTTAAGTTCATCAGGGTCCCACGGCTTGGAGAGGTACTGATAGATGTGGCCCGCATTGATGGCGGCGATGATGTCCTTGACGTCGGAATAGGCGGTCAACAAGATGCGCACCTGGTCCGGATCCCGCAGGTAGGCCGCGCCCAGCAATTCGGCGCCGGTCATCTGCGGCATGCGCTGGTCGGAAATGATCATGTCGACGTCCATGCCCTCGAGGAACTCGAGCGCTTCGGCCCCGCTGTTGGCGGAAAACACGTTGTACTCACGCCGCAGAACCCGTTCGAGGAGCAAGAGATTGTCCGGCTCGTCGTCCACCACCAAGATTGCGTACTTCTTCGACACGGATACTCCTTGCAGTCGGCCCATCAGGCCACGAGGCGGACGACAGCGCAACGAACCTCTGGGTGCCTCAGGATAGAAGTCGGGTCCGAGACCCGTCAAGCGGCCACAAGGGGCATCTCCGAGGCATTTGACGGGGTTTCGTGGTCGCCTTCCGAAGGATGGCCTATGATGAAATGAAGGCGACCGCTCACCACGCCAATCCCATACACCGTCATACCCAAAAATGGAGCCTGGAATGTCTGACCTCACCACGCTGGCCTCGTTGATCCGTCAAGCCTTCGAAGACCGCAGCCTGCTGAGTGCGGCGAACGTCACGTCGGCCATCGACGAAACCTTGTCCCTGCTCGATCAGGGGCAGGTCCGCGTGGCCGAAAAACAGCCGGACGGGTGGGTCGTGAATGATTGGGTCAAGCAGGCCATCTTGCTCTACTTCGCCAAGCAACCGCTGGCCGAGATCGCGGCGGGCGACCTGCGCTTTTTTGACAAGGTGCCGACCAAAACGAACCTCGCGCAGGCCGGCATTCGGGTCGTTCCCCCTGGGGTGGCCCGGCACGGCTCTTTCCTTGAGCCGGGCTGCATCCTGATGCCCGGCTATGTGAATGTGGGGGCCTACGTGGGGGCCGGCACCATGATCGACACGTGGGCCACGGTCGGGAGTTGCGCCCAGATTGGCCGGAACGTCCACCTGTCCGGGGGAGTGGGCATCGGCGGGGTGCTGGAGCCCCCGGCCGCCCGGCCCGTGATCGTGGAAGACGGGGCCTTCATCGGTTCGCGCTGCATCCTGGTGGAGGGCGTCATCGTGGAAGAACAAGCGGTGCTGGGCGCTGGCGTGGTGCTCACGGCCTCGACCCCGATCGTCGATGCCCGCCAACCCGACGTGCCGATCCGCAAGGGTCGGGTACCGGCCCGGGCTGTCGTGATTCCGGGCTCAATCCCTAAAACCTTTCCAGGTGGTTCATTTCAGGTGCCCTGCGCGCTGATCATCGGGGAACGTCAGGCCAGCACGGATCTGAAGACCAGCTTGAACGACGTGCTGCGGACCTTCGAGGTGTCGGTGTGAGCCTGCCGGACGCGCGCGATCTGGCGGGCATGACGCTCGCCCTCTGTGGCATCCCTTCGGTCACTGGCCAGGAAGCCGACCTGGCCACCGTGGTCCACGAGCATCTCCTCGGAAAACCCAAAAACCTACACACCACGCGCTACTGCAACTCCATCATATGCCAAACGACACGGCAAGAGGGGCGGCCCACGATCGGCCTGTTCGGACACCTCGACACGGTCAGGCCTGCCCAGGATCAGCCGCTGGAGATGCGAGACGGACGGGTCTACGGATGTGGCGCCAGTGACATGAAGGGCGGCCTGGCGGTCATGCTCGCATTACTCTCCGAACCATTGCACAGCCAGCGTTTTAACCTGGTTGGCGTGTTTTACGACAAGGAGGAGGGCCCCGCGAGTGAGAATGGCCTGGAGGAAGTCTTCCAGCGAGGCCTGATCCCCCCGCTGGACCTCGGCATCTGCCTGGAGCCCACGGACAATCGCCTGCAACTGGGCTGTGTCGGCGGACTGCACGCCCTGCTCACCTTTCGGGGGCAGCGGGCCCACAGTGCCCGGCCCTGGCAGGGCAAGAACGCGATCTATGCGGCCATCCCCGTGCTCAGCCGGCTGCGCGACCGGGACCGCGTGGCCGTGCGTCAGGGTGAACTGGTGTATTACGAGGTGGCCAATCCCACGATGGCCAGCACCAGCAATTCCCGCAACGTGATTCCGGATGCCTTCAGCGTCAACGTCAACCTGCGTTTCGCGCCCGGCAAGAGTCTGATGCAGGCCAAGCAGGAACTGCTGGCGCTGGTTGACGGCGAGGCGGAGGTCGAGTGGGTCGATGAGGCGCCAGCTGGCGACGTGTGTCTGGACCATCCGCTGGTTCAGGCCTGGCAGGCCCGTGCCCAGCTGCCGCTCGAGCCCAAGCAAGCCTGGACGGATGTCGCCCGCCTGACCGCTCGTGGCATTCCAGCCCTCAATTTCGGACCGGGCGAAACGGCACAGGCGCATCAGGCCCGCGAGTCGATCGCGTTCGCGGACCTCGAAACCTGCCACCGCCACCTGCAACAGTTCCTGACCGCTGAAAATTGACGTGCCAGGCCCCTGCGCGGGCGGCCCGGTTGCCGGACGGACGCCAATCTGGCATGATACGGACTCGGGAGGGTCCACGACCGACACACCGAGGCCCGTCGGGGCGCCACGACTCCGGCTCCCCCATCCTCGACCCTTTCAGGAGCATCTCCATGGCCGATAAAGCGACCAAATACGCTGACAACGCGACGGGCAAATATTACGTCGACGAAACCTGCATCTTCTGCAACCTGTGTGAATCGCTGGCGCCGGACAATTTCCGCGCGGTGGAAGACGGCACCCACGACGTCTGCTACAAGCAGCCGACCTCGCCTGATGAGGATGCCGCTTGTCAGGAGGCCCTGGCCGGCTGTCCGGTGAACGCCATCGGGGACGACGGCGACCTTTGAGTCCCGCGCCGAGCGGAGCCCCGTGCCAAACGGGGCTTTTTTTACGCCCAGAACCATGAACCCGCAACTGTCCGCCATCCCTGCCTCCCTGATCCGCGCCATCCACGCGAAAAAACAACCCGGTGACATTGACCTGGGCCTCGGGGAACCCTTGCTGAGACCCGACCTGGCCCCCTTCGAACGGGCCACGGCCTGGGTGCAACGACACGGCTGCCCCTACACGCCGAATGCCGGCGCTCTGGACCTGAGAGAGGCGATCGCCGCCTCCTGTGCCTATCCAGGTCTCGATCAGCCGGAGAACGTGTGCGTCACGGTCGGCTCGCAGGAAGCCCTCTACCTGGCCATCAAGGTGCTCTGTGACCCCGCCTGTCACGAGGTGCTGATCGTGGCCCCCTGCTACCCCGCCTATGCCAAGCTGTGTGCCCTGGAGGGAATTGCTCACCGCTTCGTGGTGATGGATTCTGCCGAGGACTACGCCCCCGACCCGGCCCGTGTGCTCGCGGCGCTCTCGCCGAACACGCGCCTCATCGTGCTCGCCACGCCGGCCAATCCGACCGGGCGGGTCTGGTCGGCGGCGGCACTGCTAGCCCTGGCGGAGGGGTTGTCACAGCGAGGCGGCGAGCGCCCCTACGTGCTCATCGACGAGGTTTACCGCGCCTTGTGTTATGTCGAACCACGCCCCCCCTCTCTGGCCAGCCTGTATGACCGCACCCTGGTTGCCAACAGCCTCTCCAAGAGCCACGCCTTGACCGGATTGCGCCTAGGCTGGCTGCTGGCCCCGAAGCCGATCACGGAAGCGGTGGTCAAGGCCCACCAGTTCCTGCTGACCTCCGCCAGCACCTATTCCCAACGGGTCGCGCACGCCGTGCTGACGGAATCTCCGGGTATCGAGGCCGCGCTCGCCCACTATCTCGCCCAACGACAGGCGATCCGCGCGGCCCTGAGCCACCACCGCCTGCGCCACATCGCGCCGGAGGGGGCCTTCTACACCCTGGTGGCCCTCCCGCCCGATTTCGCCAGAACCTCGCTGGATGCCGCCCTGGCCTTGCTGGAGAGCCAGCGGGTCGTGACGATTCCAGGCTCCGCCTTCGAGGCGGAGGGCTGGCTCAGGCTGTCCTGGGTGGCCCCCGTGGCCGACCTGCAGGCAGGCGCCGCCAGAATAGCGGCCTTCTTCGACCACCCCGATGTCCAGACACCGACCTGACACCACCCCTGGCGGCCTGTTGAAACGCCCCTCCAAGCGCTCGTCGCGCCGCATCATGTAAGGTTTCCCCGTATCAACCAGCAGGAGTCCCACCGTGCGTGCCTTCCAAACCGTCACCGACTATCACGTTCATGTCGAGCGAGGCCCCTACACCCAAGCCTGGCTGGATGAGTTCGTGGCCTGGGGCCACAAGGCCGGCGTGACCGATCTGGGCATCTCCGAACACGCCTACCGCTTTCATCAGACCAAGCATTTGCTCTGGAATCCCTGGGTCGCCCGCAAAAAAACCGAGGATCTGGACGCCTATCTGGCCATGCTGCTGGCAGCCCGCGAGCGCGGCGTGCCGGTCAAGATTGGCATCGAGATGGATTACATGCCGGAAAACGGGGCCGCCATGAAGACCTTCCTGGCACAATATCCGTTCGATTACGCGATTGGCTCCGTCCACTGGTTGGGCGGCTTCGGCTTCGATCTCGATGAGATGCGCGAGCAGTGGGAGCGGGGCGACGTCGAGGAAATCCACAACACCTACTTCCAGATTCTCGAGCAGATGATTGCGGATCGGCCGGTCGACATCATCGGCCACGCGGATGTGATCAAGGTGTTCGGATTTCACGCGCCCCGGGTGGCCATGGACTGGTACAGGCGCCTGACGCCGCAGATCAAGGCCAGCGGCATGGCCGTCGAGGTCAGCACCGCGGGCTGGCGCAAGCCGGTGCGGGAAATCTATCCGGCGCCGGAATGGATCGCGCTGCTGGTCGAGGCCGAGGTGCCTCTGGTGCTCTGCTCGGACGCCCATCGGCCCGAGGATGTCGGCGCCGGTTATCCTCAGGCCATGGACCTCCTGCGGGCGCTGGGAGTCAAACAATTACACACCATTGCAGGGCGCACGCTCTCGCTGGCCCGATAACGGCGAGCGCTCGTCATTTTCAGCGTTATGTGCCAGGTGACACCAGCCGGACCACGACCTGACACCGGGCTGAATACTGCGCCAATACAGGCATGAAGGGTTATCGGAGGACGCCGAAGGAACGGGCGGGCTCCGGTCTGAACGGTGGCTGAAGGGGCGAACGCTGAAATCCCCTGTGCTGCAATGAACTCCGCCGGCCGGAGGGTGGCACCCCCGAACGCGCGAGACAAAATATTCCAGATAAGATCAATTATCCCGAATATTTACTCAAGCAGGAATTCGAGGTCTTCCAGGGTCAATTCCGAGCCGAGATCCGAGCTACCCAGGACATCCTGGACCATCTGGCGCTTCTGGGCCTGCAGGCTCAGGACCTTCTCCTCGACCGTGTTGCGGGCAATCAGCTTGTAGCTGAACACGTGCCGCGTCTGCCCGATCCGGTGGGCCCGGTCCGTCGCCTGATCCTCAACGGCGGGATTCCACCACGGGTCGAAGTGGATGACGTAATCGGCCCCGGTCAGGTTGAGACCCGTGCCACCCGCCTTCAGGCTGATCAGGAACACCGGCGTGTCATCCGCATTGAAGCGCTGGACGCGCTCCAGGCGATCGCGGGTCTGACCATCGAGATAGGCGTAGGCGATGTCTTCCTGCTCCAGCGCCGTCCGCAGCAAGGCCAGCATCTTCACGAATTGCGAGAACACCAGCACACGGTGCCCCTCGGCCAGCATCTCGCGCAGCAGTTCCATGAACTGCTCCACCTTCGCCGAGGGCACGCGTGCCTCGTCCTTGAGCACCAAGCGGGGGTCGCAGGCCACCTGGCGCAGCCGCAGCAAGCCTTCCAGCACGTGGAAGTGCGCCCGCCGCAACCCCCTGGAGCGCACCTCGGAGAAGATGTGGCCGCGCACGGCCGCCAAGGTTTCATCGTAGAGCTTGCGCTGCTCGGGGCCCAATTCGCAGTAGCTGACCATCTCGGTGCGCGGCGGCAGATCGGTCGCGACATCGGCCTTCAGACGCCGCAGCAAGAACGGACGGGTCATCCGCCGCAGCTGATCGCGCGACGAGGCGGTCTCGGTCGCCTCCGGCTTGAAGTAGGTTTGCCGGAAATGGCGCTCCGAGCCCAGCAGGCCGGGCATCAGGAAGTGGAACAGGCTCCAGAATTCCAGCAGGTTGTTCTCGATCGGCGTGCCCGTCAGGCAGAGCCGATGGCGGGCCCGAATGCGGCAGGCCATCTTGGCCGCCTGGGAGCGAGGATTCTTGATTTTCTGGGCCTCGTCCAGAATCGCGAAATGAAACGGTTGCTCCAGCAAAACATTGCGGTCTCGCTGAAGCAGGCCATAACTGGTGACCACCACATCGGCATCGGGCAGGCTGTCAAAGCGTGCGTGACGATCCGAGCCATGCAGCACCAGCACCTTCAGCTCCGGCGCGAAGCGCGCGATTTCCTGCTCCCAGTTGTAGACCACGCTGGTGGGCGCCACCAGCAGGCTGGGCCCGGTGCTGCCGGAGGACTTCTGGTGCAGCAACAGGGCGATCGCCTGGATGGTCTTACCGAGGCCCATCTCGTCGGCCAGAATGCCGTGCAGGCCATACTCCCGCCAGAACCACAGGCGCGCCAGACCGCGCAGCTGATACTGGCGCAACTCACCGCGAAAACCTGTCGGTGTCTCGACCTCGGGAATGCTGTCAATCCCTTCGAGGCCCTGCAAAAACTGCCGCCAGTCCACATCGACCGAGGCATCGGAGGCCAGTTCGAGCAACTCGCGGGCAGAGGGGGCCAGATAACGCGGAAGGCGCTGGGAGAAGCCTTCCGCTTCCCCCTCGCCCTGAATGCCCAGGCTCTGGGCCAACTGAACCTGACGCGCCAGCCATTCCTCGGGAAGACGGCCATAGGCGCCACTGCCCAACTTCACGAACCTGGAATTTTGCTTGAAGGCTTCTCGCAGGGCCGTCCAGGGCACCAGTTCCCCATCGATGCGCACGGCGGTTTTCAGATCGAACCAGTCGATGCCGGAGGAAATCCCCATCGACAGGTGCGCCCGTTGGCGATTGACCCTCAGATTGGCCAGTCGCTCCTCGCCAAAGACCTCCCAGCCTTCTGCAAGCAGGAGCGGCACCTCATCCATCAGGAAGGCCAGCGCCAGATCGCCCCAGGCCCAGTACTGGCCACCCCCGCGCGCATCCAGACCGGTTGGGCCCAGGCGCTCGACCAGGGCCTTCTCCGCTGCCGGGTCGCGCTGCCAGGCACCCCAGACCCCATTTTTCTCGCCGCCGAGCAGGGCGCGACTGTCCGTGGGGGATACCGGACCGGACGCATCGTAGCGGAAGGTGACCCGAGCGATCAGGCGCTCGCCTTCCTCCGAGAGCGTCAGGCGCGCGCGCGGAGCCACGTCGTCGTGGCGAACGGTCTCCGCCAGATTCGCTTCGCCAGGGTCGGAGGTCTGGCCTGGCTCCAGCGCCTCCCCGGCGCCCTCCCCGGGCACTTCCAGCAAGGGGCGCATTGTTTCCCGCACCTGCAGCCAGGCAGGCTCGGCCCCCACCAGGCGGGCGGTGGCGCCCACCACCAGTTGCCCTTCGATGTCCCACAGCGATTCATAGGGCCCACCCACGCTGCGAATGGGCAGGTCGGGCCGGATTTCGAGCGGCGTCCGGCCAGCCCCGAACACGAAGGGGCTGCGCGCCAGCCAGGCAAAGACCGGATTGACCATCTCATCGCGCAACGGGATGCCGTGGGCGTGGGGAGACGAGAAATCGCGGTGGTGGCTGCGATAATAGGGTTCAATCAGGTCCAGCACGGCCACGTCCAAGGCTGTCAGACCATCCCGCTTGATCGGCCCCCACATCGCCAGGGGGCGTGGCAGGCCTGGAAGCCCGTCATCCATCACCACCGCGCGTTCCAGGGACACCCACACGGCCAGGTTTCTGGCGTACTGTTTCTCCAGACGCTTGGGCGGCGGCGCGAGATGCACGTTGTAGCAGAGCACCTCCTGGCCGGGACGCAGCCCGGAGACCGTCTCGGCCCCCTGGCTGACCGGCGCCCGCGAGGCGTCCTGGATGTGCGCCATCGCCAGGGCCATCGCGTGCTTGCAGGGAGGGGACATGGGGCAGCTGCAGACCGCCTCGAGTTGCCGCCCGTCCCAATGCAAGCGAACCCGCACGGGGGTCAACGGACCCTCGTCGACCTCCGCCTCGATGACCAGGTGCCCCACCTGAGGTTCCGTCACCTCGCGAGAGCCGACGGCCCCGCGCTTCACGTAAGCAGCGCCTCGGCGCAGCGTGGCCGGGTCGCCCCACTTCTTGAGATCCCAGTCCTGCATCCGCTTGCGCCGATCTTTCTACGTAGGTGCGTCCACAGGCTTGCTGATCAGGGCGTCAGCCGATCTGATCAAGGGAGGGGGCTTCCGGCCGCGGAAGTGATCTCCTCAAACGCGGGACAGTGGCCCAGTATAGCAAAATAAGCCCCATCACCGCGCAGATCGCGCGCGCCTTTTCGTGTCCAACCGCAGGACAACGGTGGTGATTTGAATCATTCCACCGCTCGCGTGGGTATGTTAGCGTTGCTGGGATGGCTCGTTCGAGTCAGTTCGCTTCACCACCTGGACATCGCTGGTGACCCTGCGTTGGAAGCTTCACATTGGGAGGTGTGTGGTTTTCGACCCGGGCAACCGGTCCTACAGGATGATGATGGCGGCTGGTGCGGGGCGACCACGCAGTTCCGTCCTTCGTCTCAGTCGACGCTTCCCCCCGCGGTCAGCGTCAAGAAAAGCGGTCCGAGTCGTCGCTATGGGTAAAGAAGACGTCATCGAATTGACAGGCACCGTACAGGAAGCTCTGTCCAATGGGATGTTCCGCATTATCCTGGACAATGGCCACGAGGTGCTCGGTCACCTGGCTGGTCGCATGCGCCGGTTCCGGATCAAGGTCTTGCTGGGAGATAAGGTGCGGGTCGAACTCTCACCCTACGACCTCTCGCGAGGTCGCATCACGTTCCGGGAAAAGACCGGTTACGGCGCAGGAGGTGGCCCGCCCCCTGGAGGGCCGGGCGGTCCTAACAAGCGATAGCATTCGGCCCATGCCGGCCCTGCATCTGGCGAGTTCCCGGTGAGGGGCTCGGATCGTCCTGAAATCACGCAAGCTGTGGAGCGGCTCGTCCGTCCGCCGCTCGAGCGTGCTCCAACGCCAGGCACACGCGAGTGGCGTGCCTGGAGGCTTTTTGACGTCCCTGCGAACTGGTTGATCCTGCTGCTGGCAGTCGTCAACCTGTTGCTGGTGCTGTTCGACTACACCTACCTGGACCTGCGCCATCACTACCAGGCGTTTGGCTGGCAGGAGGTGGTGACGCGCTACGACCTGGTGAAGGGGATCGAGCCCCACCGCGAGACGGATGCCTACGGCCGGTCGGCCGAGGCGACGTTCAGGATGTTGCGCGAGGCCCCGTCCAGCCCGGAGACCCGGTCCCAGCTGGCTCGCATGCGGAGCCTGTCGCGACGGATGTTGGACCAGGACCCCTTCTTGAGCTCAGGGTTGCGGGGCGTATCCGAGCAGCTGAAGGCCAAGTTTCGCCAGCACGCTTGGCAAGACACGGCCTCGCCCCAGGAACTGGTCCGCTGGGCAGACCGCCTCAGCCTGGTCCGCTTCGAAGCAGCCTTGAAAATCAGGCCGCGTCCCTGGGATCACTATTCGGTTTCCAGCGCGATGATGGGCGGGAACGCCAACAAGCGGGGGGGCGAAGTTCGTATCCTGCCGGGGTTCTGGTCCGAGGGCAACCTGGCCCCTGCCCGGCTGGAGGCCGAGCAGGCCTGGTTCGAACGTGAGATCGCGCCCTTGCTGGCCAGGAATTACTGGCAGACCTACGGCGAGGACGGCGAGCCAGCCGACCATTTCTGGCTGATTGACTGTCTCTTCCTGCCCATTTTCGTGGCGGAGTTTCTGATCCGGGGCGCCATCGGGGTACGCCGCGGCGTCTACCAGACCTTCACGCTGTTCACGGCCGCGCGCTGGTACGACGTCATCTACGTGCTCCCGCTGGTCATGTACGCCCTCCCCCCCTCGCTTCAGGGGCCTTTACACGCCATCCGGATTATCTCGGTCAGCGCGCGCATGGAGCGACTGGGCCTGATCAACCCGGTGGCGATTCTGAAACCCTACTTGACCAAGCCCCTCGACACGGTGGCAGACCTCGTCAACGTCAAGTTGCTGTCGAGCTACCAGACCAGTATCCAGAATTTCAGCGTTCAGCAGGCTCTCGATTCCTTGACGCCCGCGCAGCGTCAGGAGGTCGCCCGCCTGATCGAGAGCAACGTGGCCCTGGTGATTCAGAAGGTGCTCCCCGACGTGCGCCCCGGCCTGGAGGAGCTCATGGCGCGTGCGGCACAGGACGCGCTGGAGGAATCCCCCGCCTATCTCCAGCTGCGCCAGGTGCCCGTGCTGGGAAGCTTGCCGGACGCCCTGTTGAAACGCATCATCACCGAGAGCCTGGCGCAGATGCACGGCACGATGTTGCGGGCGATCAGCGACCCCGAAAACGTGAGCCTGACCAAGGGCCTGATCAGCGCGTTGAGCGCCTCCCTGCTGAGGCACATGGGCGAGATTGGAACAGAGCATCAGGTCAAGGCCATGCTGGTGGACATGCTGGAGGAGCAGAAGCGCAAACTGCTGCTCGGCTGACGCTTTCCGAGCCGAGCGCAGCCAACAGCCGCCACGATGGGGTAGAATGGGCGCATGAGCGCAAAACTGCACTTCTTCGTCGTGATGGCTGCCACTCACGGGCTCTATGGGGAGTCCTTCCTGCGAGAACTGAAGCGGCAAGGGCATCGCGTCGTCGTCCTCACGCGGGCGGACGCGCTCGGCTACGATTGGCCCCGCGACCTCATGGATGCGCTGTATGCCGTGCCTGATATTTTCGACCCGCTGGGGGTGGAGAATGCCGTCGGCTACCTGGCGCGCACCGAACGCATCGACCGTCTGATCGGCCTGGGCGAGTATGACATCGAGGTGGCGGCGCGCCTGCGCGAGCACCTGCGCATCCCCGGCATGGGGGAAACCACCGCGCGCTATTTCCGCGACAAGCTCGCCATGCGCGAGCGCGCGCAGGGGCGGGACATCCTGGTGCCTCGCTTCATCGGGGCGATTCATCACCCCGCCATCGCGGCCTTCATGGCGGAGGTGCCGGCGCCGTGGGTGCTGAAGCCGCGCATGGCCGCCTCCTCGAAGGGCATCCAGAAACTGACGGAGGCCGATGCGGTCTGGAAAAGCCTGGATGCGCTGGGCGATCGCGCCAGCCACCATTTGCTCGAACGCTACACGCCGGGTGAGGTGTTTCACGTGGATGGGGTCGTTTCTGGCGGCCAGGTGCTGTTCGAAGCGGCGCACCGCTATGGCAAACCGATTCTGGACCTGCACACGGAAGGGGGCGTCTACACCAGCTGGCGTCTGGAAGAGCAGGGGGAGGATGCGCAAAAGCTGTATGCCCTGAACCGTCGCGTGATTGCGGCTTTCGGGATGCTGGCGGGCGTCTTTCACATCGAATACATCCGGGGCCGCGAAGACGGGCAGTTCTACTTCCTGGAAGCCAGCGCGCGGGTCGGTGCGGGCCTGATCGAGAACATGGTCGAGGCCGAAAGCGGCATCAACCTGTGGGCCGAATGGGCCCGCCTCGAAGTTGGAGAGGTGCTGCCGCCTTACAGCATCAGCCGTGACCGGGATGTCTACGCCGGCGTGCTGGCCTCCGCCACCGCCGCGGCCCGTCCCGATGTGAGCGCTTACCTGGGCTCTCACGTGCAGGAACTCCCTGCCAAGCCACATCACATGGGCCTGCTGGTCACGGGAAGTTCCGAACAGGAGTTGCGCGAGCGAATTCAAGGCCTGGCCGAGCGCATCGAGCGAGAGATGACGGTCAAGATCGTCTGAACACGACCAGTTCCAGCCGCAGGAGGTGACGCGTGCCCGCACTGCCCGACTATTACGCGCGCCTCGGCGTGGCGCCGACGGCCTCGGCACGTGAGATCAAGACCGCCTATCGCCAGCTGGCCAAGCAGTTGCACCCGGACCTGGGCGGGGATGCCGGACGGCTGGCGCTGGTCAACGAAGCCGCGGACGTGTTGCTCGACCCGACCCGGCGGGCGGCTTACGATCGCGACCGCCGCAGCACCAAGACCACCGCGAATGCGTCGCGCAGTCACCCGTCAGGCCCCACGGGGCCTCGCTCCCCTGGCAAGGTGTCGGTGGCCCTGTGTGAACACTGCGGTGCCCTCAATCGGGTCGCGCAAGACCCTCGCCAGGTGGCCGTCCGCTGCAGCACCTGCCAGCAACCGCTGGGTAGCCGCCCGACCGACCAGGGCGCGACGGAGGAGCCCCCGAGCGGGAGCGCCGGGCCCACCTATGCCCGCTGTCCCCACTGTCAGATGCGCAACCTGGTCACCGAGCGCCACGCCACGACCGTGAGTTGCCTGGGGTGCGGACGCACCTACCGACCCAGCGAACAGGAGCCGTCGGAAGCCTTCGGCCACGTGTTGGAGGACCTCAAGGGGTTCGTTCGCGCCCAGCTCAGCCGGGACACCTCCACCAAAGGCCTGCGCTTCCTGGAGGACCGCTTGCGGGGCCTGGCCGACGAGGTCAAGCGCCAGCGGGAGAGTCTGGAACGGCCCTGAGCGACCCAGCCAGGCGCGCACGGACGCGAGCGACGACGACCTGGACCGTCACCACGGTCAGGAACACCAATAACGCGAGCGAGGCCGTGACGCCCGAAGGGCTGACGTTCTGCGAAACGGCCAGCAGCATACCCAAAAAAGCCTCCGCAACGGCCAGCAGAGCCGCCAGCCCCAGCAGGGCCGGCAAGCGTTTGACCAGCAAGGCGGCCGTCGCCCCGGGCGTGATGAAAAAGGCGATCGCCAGCACGATGCCCACCGCCCGCAAGGCCACCACTGTGGCCAGAGCGACGAAGACCAGCAAGGCCGTGTGAATGAAGCGCTCGGGAACACCGAGCAGGCGGGCTTGCAGCGGGTCAAAGGTCGCCAGCGTCAACGGGCGGTAGGCCAGCGCCCCCACCGCCAGCGTCGTCACCAGCAGCAAACCGGCCAGCACCAAGCTCTCCGGCTTGGCGGCCAGGGGTTCGCCGAACACCACGCAACCAGGGTCGAGATCGACCCCACGCAGGCTCGAGAGCATGACGATCCCCAGCGCGAACATGGGCGGGAAGACGACGCCCATGGCGGCATCCTCCTTGAGCCGGGTCCGACGGGTGAGCGTCCCGATGGCGGACACGCAGGCCAGGCCCGACAGCACGGCACCGGCCAGGAAGGCCAGCGGCATGTAGCCCGCCAGCAAGTAGCCGGCCACCACCCCCGGCAGCACGGCGTGGCTGATGGCATCCGTCAACAGGCTCAACCCGCGCAGAATCAGAAACACCCCCACCAGCGAACACAGCGCGGCCACCACGGCCATCAAGCCGGTGGCCTGCCAGAACCACGGTGCCGCCAGCCAGACACTCCCATCAGGCACGCAGACCTCCCGTCGCCCAGCGGCGACGCCCCTGCGACCAGCCCAGCGCGAGCAGGAAATAGGCGGCGGAGGCCAGCACCATGGAGGCGCCGCTGGCCCAGCCCCACACGTGGCTCATGACCAGGCCGCCTTCAGCCGCCAGAAGACCCAGCAAGGCGGCCAGCGCGAGCATCGGCGCGAGCCGATCCACCAGCAGCGACGCGGTTGCGGCAGGGATGACCAGCAAAGCCACCACCAGCACAGCGCCCACAATCGGCAAGCTCACGACCACCGTGGCGGTCAGCAGCACCATGAGCAGGACGGTCAGCAGTCCCACGCGCACCCCTTGGAGCCCTGCAGCCACCGGATCGAAGGTGGCCAGCGCCAGGGGACGAAACGCCAGGGTGATGAAGAGGAGCACCGTGAGGAGAACGCCCGCTGCCGCCAGCACATCGGCGGGGCCGACCCCCAGCGCGCGGCCGAACATCAGGGTGGCCACCCGATGGGTGCCCACGGGGAGCAGGGTCAACAAGGCCACGCCGAGCCCGAAAAATCCGGTGAAGACGACCCCCATGGCGGTATCGGCGCGATGCCGCGTCACCGAGGGAATCCAGGCCACCAAGGCGGCCGCCGCCAGACCGGCCGCGAGCGCGCCCAGGAAAACGCCCAGATGCCCGGCTCCCAGAAACGAGGCCAGCATCACCCCGGGAAACACCGCGTGTCCCAGCGCATCCCCGAACAGCGACAGGCGACGCAGGATGATGAAGCAGCCCAGCAGGCCGCAGGCGGCCCCGACCAGCGCCGTGCCCGCCAGGCTGTAGCGCATGAAGGCATAGGGCAGGGTGAGGGCTTCCCAGGCGAGCGAGAGCGGAGCAACGTTCAGTTCGGACATCGTTCGCTCACTCCTGCCTCAGCAGGGCCGAGGGCTCGGAGGCGGCGGCTCTCACCGGCACGCCATACGTCGTCGCCAGCAGGTCCGGGACGAACACCTCCGCCGTCGGCCCACTTGCCACCAAGCGCCGATTGAGCAGCACCACGTGGTCGAAGTAGGCGGGCGCCGTGTGCAGATCGTGGTGGACCACCACCACGCCGCCCCCCGCATCCCGAATGGCGCGCAGTTCGCGCATGATCACGGCCTCGCTGGCCACATCGACCCCGGCCAGGGGCTCATCCAGCAGATACAGGGTTGCTTCCTGCGCCAGCGCCCGGGCCAGAAACACCCGTTGCTGCTGTCCGCCCGACAGTTCCCCGATCCGACGGTCTGCCAGATCGAGCAGCCCCACGCGCGCCAGCGCCTCACGTGCCGCCTGCCGGTCGGCCCGACTGGCCGGTCGCCACCACGGGGTATGGGCGTAGCGTCCCATCAGCACGACATCCAGCACCGTAGCGGGGAAATCCCAATCGACGGCATTGCGTTGGGGCACGTAGGCCAGGCGATGGCCGGCCTGCTGGCAGGTTCCCCCCAACACGGACACCCGCCCCCGGGAAATCGGCAGCAGGCCCAGGATGGCCTTGAGCAGGGTACTCTTGCCTGCCCCATTGGGTCCCAGTACCCCCACCAACCGTCCCAGCGGAAGGCGCAGGGTCACCCCTTCCAGCACGGGATGACCCGGGTAACCGGCCGAAAGGGAGGTGGTGGCGAGCGCCTCTGGCTCACCGGTTTCACGCGCCTGGGTCATTGCAAGCCCTCGACGATCACGGCCACGTTATCGCGCAGCATCCCCACGTAACTGCCCCCGGAGGTATCAAAGGCACCACACGCATCGCTGTAGAGCGGCCCCCCCACGCGAGCGCCGGTCTCGCGGGCCACCTGCTCCACCAGGCGCGCATTGACGGATGTTTCCACGAAGACCATCGGCACCTGGGCCTGCTTCACGCGTTGCACGACCCGAACGAGATCCTGCGTGCCGGCCTCGGACTCGGTGGAGACCCCCTGGATCGGGACCACCTCGAAGCCATAGGCCGCGCCAAAATAGCCAAAAGCGTCGTGACTGGTCACCAGACGCCGCCGCGCGCGAGGAACCTGGGCCAGTTCGCGACGGATCCAGGCATCGAGCAAACCGAGTTGCTGGTCATACAGCCTGGCATTGGCCTCGAACACCTGCCGGCCGGCCGGGTCGTGCGCCGACAGCGCTTGCACCACCCGGGGAATCGTCCGACGCCAGCGCGGCACGTCAAACCAGATATGAGGGTCTGGCAGGCTCGCATCGGTGGGGCTGCGTCGGTTGGCCAGGCCTTCCGCCACGACCACCTGACGCCCTTTTCCGCCACTCTGACGCACCAGGTCCGGCAACCAGGGCTCCAGGTGCAACCCATGAGAGAAGACCAGCGGCGCCTGGGCGATCGCCTCCGCGTCGCGGGGCACGGGACGGTAGATATGCGGATCGGCCCCCGGCGTCAGCAGGCCCTGCACGCGCAGGCGATGGCCCGCGATCTGACGCACCATGTCGGCCACCATCGTGGTGGTGGCCACCAGCCGCGGCCCGTCCTGCGACCCAGGTTGCCCGCAGGAGACCAGCAGAGAAGCCAACGCAAGCAGCCAGGCTACACGCCGCCACATCAGCTGGCTCCCTCCCGCACCGGCTCGACGAAGACGCTGTTGGCCACCTGGGGCCCGAGGGCGTGCTGAGCGGAAGAGATGCGGATCGTCAGCGGTCCGTCGAAGGGGGCCCGGTCGACCACCTCGAGGACCACGTGGGGGAACAGCCCCAGCTGGCCCAGGTAGCGCAAGAGGCTCGGGTCGCTGTCCTTGACCCGCCGGATGCGCACGAACTGGCCGGGTTGCATGGTGGCCAGCGGGGCATAGCGAATCGTGGACATGACGCCATCGCGGGTGGGAATCGGATCCCCGTGGGGATCCTCCGTCGGCTCCTGCAAGAAGGCCGCCATGCGATCTTCCATCTCCTCGGAGATGACGTGTTCCAGGCGCTCCGCCTCCGCATCGACCTCGTCCCAGGAGTATCCCAGGGCGCGCATCAGGTACAGCTCGATCAGGCGGTGATGGCGGATCATCTCGAGCGCCAGCCGCCGCCCCTTCTCGGTGAGCACCACCCCTTGATACGGATGATGGGTCACCAGCTCGGCCCGCGCGAGTTTCTTGAGCATGCCCGTGACGGAAGCGGGAGTGTAGCCAAGCTTCTCCGCAATCGCCGTGTTGGTGACCCCGGCCGAGCCGTCCTGCAACTTGAAAATGGCCTTGATGTAGTCCTGAATGGCCGTGGTGGTGTCACCGCGCTCACTGTGCGGATAGCGACTCACGGGCGGCACCTTCGCGGTGGCTGAAGCGGCGGTGTCTTCATCTTTAGGCATGCCTAAATCATAGCCTTTATGATGGCAAAATCAAGCCTGGCGACGCTCGTCAGCAGGGCGCCCCCGGCCTGTCAGGCCGGCTCGTGGAAGCAGGGCGTCGCCAGGGTAAGTTGCCGGGGAGACCCAGTCGGCACCGGCGGCGAGACGCGGCGCGAGGACCCCCACCCCATGAACCTGACGGCTTTCCTGGCCATGCTCTGGCCCCTGGCGGGGGCGGCACAGGCGGTTCTGACAGGACGGAACCTGCTGGCCTTCAGTCCTGGGACGACGGCCCCACCAGTCTCCTCGGAAGAGGCCCCCCCCGCCCCTCCCGCCGCCCCCTCGCCCCCTCGTAACCTGGGAGCCCGTCCCTCGGAGGATTCCGCAACCGATTCGGAGAGGCTGGTTTCCCTGCTGGTCCCGGCCCGACAGGAAGCCTCACGCATCGGGGCTTGCGTGAGCGCGTTGCTGGCCCAGACCCACGCGGACATTGAGGTCCTGGTCCTCGACGACGGCTCCGACGACGGCACGGCGGAAGCAGCCAGCGCGGCGGCGGCTGGAGATACCCGCTTCCGACTGCTGGCGGGAGGCCCCCCGGAAGCTGGTTGGACCGGCAAGACCTGGGCCTGTCAGCAGCTGTTTGAAGCCTCCCGCGGCTACTGGATTTGCTTTCTGGAGGCGGATGTCTTGCTGGCGCCCGAGGCGATCGCCACGGCGGTGGCGATCGCCCGGGAACAAGGCAGCGGATTGCTGTCCTGGTCACCGCGGGTCACCCCTCACACGCCCATGGGCGCCGCCATCTTGCCCATGCGGCCATTTTTGTTGCTGTCCAGCCTGCCATTGGCCTGGGCCGAGGGACTCCCGCCCGCTGGGCTGGCAGCGGCCGACAGCGCGTTTCTCATGTTTACACGTCGCGAGTATACTCGGGCCGGGGGACACCAGGCCTGCGCGAGCCATTTTTCGGACGCCGTGGCGCTGGCCAGCGCGGTCAAGGCTGGCGGCGGAAAGGTGGTGCTGCGCGACGCGGAGGGCCACCTGACGCGGCAGACAGAGGAGGCCCCGAAGGCGCTATGGGAGCAGCACTGCCGACATTTGTTTCCACTGTCTGGCGGCCACCCTCAGGCCTATGCGGCGGGGGTGGCCGGGTATGCCGTGCTGCATGGATTACCGGCGATCGCCGTCCTGCTGGGTCTGTTGCTCCACTGGCCGGGTCTGACCAGCGCCGGCCTCCTGCAGCTGGCGATCGGCGTCGGCGTGCGCCTGGCGCTTGCGTTGCGTCTGAAGCAGCCGCTGTGGAGTCCGCTGTTGCACCCCCTGGCGAGTGGGTTCATGGTGGCCGCGGCGATCGCCTCGTGGTACGTTTGGACGCGCAAGGGCCTGCTCTGGAAGGGACGCCCTTGCGGTGGATCCAACCAGACCCCACCCGCCCCCGAGGCCAAGGCCGCGCACTGACGACCTCGGCGGGTCAAAGCAGGAGCCTTCACCGATGATCGAAACCGGCCAAGCCGCCCCGGACTTCAACCTGCAGGCCAGCACGGGCGCGCGCCTCTCGCTGTCACAGTTTCGGGGCCAGACCGTGGTGGTGTATTTCTATCCGAAGGATGACACCCCTGGCTGCACCAAGCAGGCCTGCTCCTTCCGTGACCACTGGCAACCTTTGCTGGACCAGGGGGTCGTGGTACTGGGCATCAGTCCGGACGCCATTCCGTCCCATGAAAAATTCGTCCAGAAATACCAGTTGCCCTTCCCCTTGCTCGCGGATGAAGACCATGCCGTCGCCACCGCCTACGGCGCCTGGGGCAGCAAGTCGATGTATGGCAAAACGGTGACCGGGATCCTGCGGACCACCTTCCTGATCGGACCGGACGGCATCGTCCAGCACGTGTTCAAGAAGCCCAAGACCGATATTCACGCCGAGGAAGTCCTGTCCAAACTGAAAGCGGTCGTCTGAGGCCCGTGGGCCGCCGTTCGGCGGCAGCTGGAGCGGTTCGTCCGAAGGAGTTCGCTTGCGCCCTGAATGGTTTCGTTCCCGTCGTCCCCTGATGGCTCTGCTGGTTCTGGTCGCGCCCACCGTGGCCGGCTGCCTGGCCCTCACCCCCGCGACTGGCCTGTGCCTCGGCACGCTGACAGGGAAGGAGACCTCCTGTCGTCAGTTCGATGCGCAGCGGGCCGAAATGGCGGCCAGGCCCCCCCAGAATAGCCCCCAGCGTCACGAGGCCTCAGACTTTGAACTGGTGTACCCCGGCCCGTGGGGGCCGCTTTCCAGTCTGAAGGTCAACGAGGCGGGCCAGGAAGAACGACACGCCGTACTGGACCAGACCGATGCCGCTGGCTTCTCGACCTTGCGCGTCGCCGTGGGGCGCTCCATTCCACTCGACACGGGTGGCGCCGTCTCGGAGGGGTTGCGGGTCATCACCGTCAATCGTCTCGACCCGACTGACCGTGACGCCGCGCTGGCCGATGTGACGCGACGCAGCCTTCGTCAAAACTTCGCGGGCGTACCGGAAGTGCGCGAAAGCGAGGCCCTGCTCTCGGGCGCCACGGCCTACCAGGTGGTGATGGTCGGCACCAGTCCCAACGGGGGACCCGTGACCCGCCATGTGGCCCGTGCACGGGTCCATCGCGACCGGGGTTACATCGTCATGTTGTCGGTGCCTGATGCTTATTGGGCCCAGGCAACGGCCACCTATGAACGCCTCTTCGATGGATTCCGCCTGCGAGACGCGGACCCGCCCTATCCGCTGCCGCCCCTCACCGCTGAAGCGAGCGGCTCCCTCCGCCCGAGTGCGCCGCCCGTTGCCACGGCGAGCCTCAAGCCGCCCCCCTGAGAGAGCGCCTCGGCCTCCGGCCCCCGCCATCCGCCAGCAATCAAGAGCGGGAATTGTGATCGATGCGCATGGACGAACGGGCGGATCCGTCTTGTATACTGAGGGTGCTTTGAATGGCCCACCAAGGAGAGCCCATGTCCTCGAAGTCTTTTTTCAGCCTCGCCGTGGCGGCTGTCGTTGTACACGCGGCCATAACTCCCGCTTGGGCCGCGCCTGCGCGCACGACGCAGGAGAATGAACTGATCGAGGCAGCCTATGCGGGGCTCTTGCCGAAGGTCCAGAAATTGTTGAGTGAGGGCACGTCGGTCGAAGCCCAAGACGAGAACGGCTACACGGCCCTGCATTGGGCTGCGCAATCCGGCTGGCCCCTCACCTCGAAGGCCTTGCTGGCCAAGGGGGCCAACGTCAACGCCAGGGACTATCAGGGGCGCACACCGCTCCTGCTGGCCACCGTGCGCGGTTATGCTGGCCCGAAGGCCCCCAAGTTCTTCTATGAGGTGGCCAAAGCGCTGCTCGCCGAGGGGGCCGACCCCAACATGAAGGACAACAATGGTCTCTCGGCCGCCGAGTACGCCCGCGCACGGCGCATGAATAACGTGCTGGCCCTGTTTGCGACGGCCAAGCCCAAAGCCAGTCGGGAAGATGCCCATGGCCACGAGGCTCCCAAGCCAGAAGCCCACGGTGACGACCACGGCCAACCCGCCCCCAAGCCGGCCGCTGCCCACGGCGGTGCCCACGGTCACGCCGCACCCAAGCCGGCTGCCGCCCACGGCGATGCGCACGGTCACGCCGCACCCAAGCCGGCTGCCGCCCACGGCGATGCCCACGGGCATGCCGCACCCAAGCCGGCTGCCGCCCACGGCGATGCTCACGGGCACGCCGCACCCAAGCCGGCTGCCGCCCACGGCGATGCTCACGGGCACGCTGCCCCCAAGCCGCCTGCCGCCCACGGTCATGCCGCCCCCAAGCCGGCCGCTCCCAAGCCCGCCGCCCACGGAGACGACCATGGCCACAGCGCGCCCAAACCCGGAGCGCAAAGCGCGCTGCCCGATACGCAAACGCTGGGCGGAGGGCACGACATGCCGTTCGAAATGCCTGCGCCGGCCAAGCCTGCCAGCATCAAAGGAGGCCTGCCCTCACCGGCGCGGCCTGCCCCCATTCGCGTGGCGGCGGGTGACACGGTCACCTTCAGTTCGCGCTTCAAGGAGCAACTCTCGCGCCTGTATACAGCCTACAACGATCATCTGGCGGCACCCGAATCAGGGGGGGAACGCACATCCGACCAGCCCTTGGAAGACAAGGTCGAGCAGGTCTTCAACTTGCTCGCTTACGGTAGCAAGGACAGCCTCTCGCGCGCCAAGTTGCAAGAAGCCAGAACGTCGCTGGTGGCCGCGCAGAAAATGCTCGCGGCGTCCGGGGCCAACTCCGACAAGATTTACCGTCAGACCCTGGATGGCATCGCCGAACTGCTGAGCGCCGAGGCGCCATAAACACGCTGGTCTCTCTGACCCGCACCTCCAGGCCAGCCCTGTGAGGTGCGTTTTTTTCTGGCCAACGGGTCGGTGCCGAACAGGCCAGGCTCACGCCCCCGTGAGGGGGTAGCGCCGGAGAAACGCCGTGTAAGCCGCTGAAAAGACCGTCGGCTCGTACTCGCGAAACAGGTGACCCGCCCGCGGCACCACCAGAATATGGGCATCCGGCCGACGCGCGTGAACCGCCACGACGGTGTCAAGCGGGACCAGCGCATCCCGGTCTCCCACGGCATAAAAGAGCGGCAGCCGCCCCGCATCGGCGGCCAGGGCATCCCAGCCCACCGCCGGCTGGTCGGGCAGGGTTTGCAACAGGGTGCCCACCTGTCCAGCCAGGGTGCGCCAATGGTCCGGACCGTGGTGCTGCCCGTGCAAATCGGCCAGGTAGCGGTCCCAATGGGGATATTCAGCCAGGATGGACTCGGGCTGGAAAAAATCCTGGCGTTCCCTCGCGTGTCCAGCGTTCCAGCCGGGTTTGACACCCGCCAGCGCCAGCGTGGCCACGCGCTCTGGCGCGGCGCTGCGCAGGGCCAGCGCGACGTAGCCCCCCAGCGAGGTACCCAGCACGTGCACGCGCGGCAAGGCGAGCGCATCGAGCAAGGCCAGCACATCATCGCGCAGGCGCGCCAGGGTGAACAGGCCGGAGGGGTTGCTGCTCCCCCCGTGACCCCGGAAGTCGAGGCCGATCAAGCGATGTCGCTGCGCCAGGGGGCTCAGGACGAGGCGATAATTCTGCTCCGCTGTGGACAGGGCCCCGTGCAACAACAGCACCGGTTCCCCGCCCGTGCCCCAGGTCTGGTAGGCCAGGGCGGCGTCCAGTTGGAGCACAGGCATGCTACACCGCCAGGGTGGCGAGGGGAGCCCCCCCCGGACGTCCGATGGAATCGTAGGTGAAGCCGAGATGGGACATCTTCGTCGGATCGAACATGTTGCGGCCATCCACCATGATGGGACGTCGCATGAGGGATTTCACCACGGGCAGATTGAGACTCTGAAACTCATTCCATTCGGTGAGCAGCACCAGACAATCCGCGCCCTCCGCCACACCATAGGGCGTTTCCGCATACTTGACGTTGGTCAGAACTTCCTGAGCCGTGCCCTGAGCCACCGGATCATACGCCCAGACCTCGGCACCTTCAGCCTGAAGACGTCGGATGATGTCCACGCTGGCGGCCCCGCGCATGTCGTCCGTGTTGGGCTTGAAGGCCAGTCCGAGCACGCCAATCCTGGCCCCGAGCAGTTGCCCATCCAGCGCGCGCACGATCTTGTCGAAGACGTGCTGACGTTGCGACTCGTTGATGCGCTCCACCGCCCGCAGCAGTTCCAGATCGTAGCCGTGCTTTTCCGCAATGGAGATGAAAGCCGCCACATCCTTGGGAAAACAAGCGCCGCCGTAGCCCACGCCGGCCCGCAAGAACTGCTCGCCAATGCGCTTGTCCAGCCCCACGCCCTTGGCCACCTTGGTGATATCGGCCCCGGTTCGCTCACAGACCTGCGCCACGGCGTTGATGAAGCTGATCTTCATGGCCAGAAACGCATTGGAGGCGTGCTTGATCAGTTCGGCGCTGTTCAGATCGGTCACCAGGATGGGGGCATTGAGCGGGGTGTAAAGCTTGATCAGCAGCGACGCCGCTCGGTCGGAATTGACGCCCAGAACGACCCGGTCCGATTCCAGGAAGTCCTTGATCGCGGACCCCTCGCGCAAAAATTCCGGATTGCTCGCGATGTCGAAATCCGCTCCGGCCGGCAGGTGACTGCGGAACAACTCGGCCAACCACTCCCCGGTCCGGACCGGCACCGTGCTCTTCTCGACGATCAGCTTGTAGCCGTTCATCGCCGGCGCCATCTCGTGGGCGACCCGTTCGAAGGCGGAGAGGTCGGCCTCGCCATTGGGCTTGGGCGGCGTTCCAACGCAGATGAAGATCGCTTCCGAACACGCGGTGGCCTCGGCAATGTCACTGCTGAAGCGCAGTCGGCCTTCCACCACATTGGTCGTGACCAGCACGTCCAGCCCGGGCTCGTAGATCGGCATCTGGCCGGCCTTGAGTTTTTCGATCTTGGACACCTGGTTGTCCACGCACACGACCCGATGGCCCAGGTGGGCAAAGCACGCCCCAGTCACGAGCCCCACGTAGCCGCTGCCGATGATCGCGATGTCCAAGGTCGTCTCCTTCCGCGCCCCCTGCGCTGCCTCATTTTACACGCCTGGTGGCGGTCAGGTGAGTGGGAGCAAGCCCGCGGGCCCGGAGGCACTCAGCGGCTCAGCGTTGGGCCTCTTCCAGCAGGGCCGCGATGCGCTGCATCAATCGCTGGACCGCCGGACGACTGAAGCCGGCGGCCAGGGCCGCCCCCAGCGCGTTGAAGAAACCTCGCAAGAGCTCGGCCACCGTCAGCGTGCCCCGGGTGGCCAGCTGACTGGATTGCTGACGCACCACCCCGGCCCACTGGCCCAGGCGCCGCTCCAGCGGCCCGATCCAGGTGATCAACAAGGCGAGGCCCTGGCGGAGCCAGCGGTGGCTGGTTTCTTGGGCCAAACGGTTCAGGCGCTCCCAATGGGGCTGAAACCACTTGAAAAAGGTCGCCAGCGCAACCGCCAGCCGATACAGCAGCCAGTTCTTGAAGACCCGCAACCGTTCCCCGATCACCTTGACCAGCAGCATGCGCAGCAGCAGGAACACGATCATGCCTGCCGCCCCCGCCATGTTGCGGACGCGGGTGCCGATGTCCGTCAGGGCATCACCAGGCGTTGAAGGGGGCTCCTGCTTCACAAGCGTCACGCCAGCCCACGTCTCACGCGAGGCATCAGGGCGTGGGGCGATACACGCGGGTCAGCACCGCGCCGTGCGAGCCCAACGGGCCAAGCGCCTTGCCGTCCCGAAACACCAGCACGCCGCCCGCATTGCCCGCGGAAACCTCGACTTCGCGCCCGGAGAATCGCTTCATGGTCCCGCGCGAGAGCACACCCTCGATCTGGAGCGTGCCATTGACCCGCACCTCGACCCAGGAGCGCTCCTGCAAGGCCAAGGTGATGGCCACGCTGCGCTTGGGCGTCGGCGAGGGGCGAGGGGTGGGCGTCACGGAAGGTGCAGGCGAGACCGGCGCCGTGGCCGTCGCGTCAGGCGAGGGAGCCTGGGCCGCCACGGGAGGCGTGGCCGCCTGAACGAGTTCGGCCGCAGAGGCACTTGCCGGGCTGGCGACGGGCAGCGCGGCCGTCGCCGCCGCCAGCGTGCCACTGGCCGCTGGCGCAAGCGCCAGGGCTTCGCTGGCGATCGCCGCAGTGGCCACCGGCGCGGGCGACGCAAGCGCCGGCTCCATGGGCGTGGCCTGCGGCGCTTCGATCACGCTCACCCGCGGTTGGAAATACCAGGCCAGCCCCAGCAACCCCACCAGCAAGGCGGCGATTCCGAGGTAATAACCCCATGGACCGGAACTCTGACGCAGGTCCGGCAGAGGGGCCGTCGGAACGGGGGCCGAGCGGTAGGCATCGGCCACATCCCCGGGCGACAATCCCACCACCTCCGCGTACTTTTTCAAGAACCCACGGATGTAAAACACCTCGGGCAGATCGGCTTCGATCCCCTCCTCGAGCGCACGCAGATGGCGCACGGTGATCCGGGTGCGGGCCGACACTTCCGTCAGGCTCAACCCTTGGGCCTCTCGCGCCTGTTTCAGGCGCTGGCCTACCTCGTTCAGGCTAGCCACGCGATCCTCCCCGTGCCTTCCCTCGCCGTGCATCCCGTCGCAACGTTTGCACTTCCTCCGCCGTCAATGCCCGAAATTGCCCTTCCGACAAGTCACCCGCCGTGAGGTCACCGATGGCCACCCGTTCCAGGCGCCGGACCGGATGCCCGACATGCTCCATCATACGTCGGACCTGACGATTTCGTCCTTCTCGCAGCGTGATCGCCAATACGGTACTCTCGGCGCGCTTTTCAAGCAACTCCACCGCGGCTGGCAAGGTGCGTCCGCCCTCCAGCGGAACGCCCTCTCGCAGGGCCTTGAGCGCGGTGGGGGAAGGGCGACCGAGTACCTCGGCCACGTAGAGCTTGGAGACGCCGTGCCGCGGATGGGTCAGCGCTTCGGTCAAGGCCCCGTCATTGGTCAGCAGCAGCAGGCCGGAGGTGTCCTTGTCGAGCCGACCGACCGGATGGAGTCCTGGAACGAAGGGAACCAGTTCCAGCACGGTCTTGCGCCCTTGCGGATCGAAGCACGTGCTCAGATAGCCTCGCGGCTTGTAAAGCAGAAAATAGCTCCGGGCCGAGGTCCAGACGATCGGACGCCCGTCCACCTCGATCGTGTCACGTTCAGCATCGGCCTGGAAGCCGAGTTCGCTGACCACCGCACCATTGACCTTCACGCGCCCTTCGCGGATCAGGTCCTCACTGTGACGACGGGACGCGACCCCTGCTTGGGCAAGAATTTTCTGCAGGCGCTGGGCAGGCATGGTGGATGGGCGATTCTCAGGCAGGTCCTGAGTATGCGCACGCCCAGTTGTGGGATCGGTGGCCCCGCTCACGTGACGTCAGGCCCTCAAACGCCCATTCGGGCAAAACTGGTTCAACCCCATCGCCTCTCGCACCTGGGCCAACGTCTTGGCCGTTTCCTCGCGCGCCCGCCGGTTGCCGTCGGCCACGATATCATCCAGACGCTCCGTGTCGCGTCCCAATTCCTCCCGACGCTGCCGCATCGGCTCGAGCAGGCCATTGATGCGCTCGGCCAACCCGCGCTTGCAAGCGACGCACCCCATCCGCCCACCCCGACACTCCGCGGCCACCTCGGCAGCCTCGCTCGCCGCATAGGTTTCCCAGCCCGTATAAACCGAGCAGACCTCCGGATGGCCCGGATCGGTCTTGCGCGCCCGGGACGGATCGGTCACGGACGCCATGACCTTCTGAGTCACCGCCTCGGCCGGATCGGCCAGCTTGATGTCATTGCCGTAGCTCTTGCTCATCTTGCGACCATCCAGACCGAACACCACCGGCATCTCGGCCAGCAGAGGGCGTGGCTCCGGGAACAGCTCGACGCCAAACTGGTGGTTGAAGCGCCGGGCGATGTCGCGCGAGATCTCCAGGTGAGCCACCTGGTCCTCGCCGACCGGCACCAGCTGGCCGAGGACCCCCAGGATATCGGCTGTCTGGAGGGCCGGGTAGCCCAACAATCCGTAGCTGACCGTGTCCTCCGCCATGTGCAGTTCCCGCACCATTTCCTTCAGGGTCGGATCCCGCTGCAACCAGTTCACGGGCGTCAGCATGGAAAGCAGCAAATGCAGCTCAGCGGTCTCCGTGACCGCCGATTGCACGTAGATGGTGGCACGTGTCGGGTCCACGCCCGCCGTCAGCCAGTCAAGCACGATGGCGCGGGTATGCCCACGCAGACCCTCGGTCTTGGCAAATCCAGTGGTCAGCATGTGCCAGTCGGCCG
The DNA here is from genome assembly GCA_035285325.1 of Candidatus Sericytochromatia bacterium. NCBI lineage: Bacteria > Bacillati > Candidatus Sericytochromatia > Candidatus Sericytochromatia bacterium. The sequence continues at coordinate 33,246 of JAYKJB010000038.1, read as the reverse complement.
CGGCGAAGAAGCAGTCGAACTCGTCCTGAAGCCGCACCCAGTTGACCAGAACCCCCATGTAATGGCCGATATGGAGCGTTCCCGTGGTACGCATGCCGCTCATGACGCGCGTCTTGCCCATCGTGGTTTTCCTTCCTTGCGGTGCGAACCCGGCAGCATTGTAGCGCGGTGATCCCCAGCCAGCAAACGCGCGACGACCCACCTGCCCCACCGGGGTAAAAAGCCCGCAGCCGACTGACTGATCGTGGAGAGGATGCTTCGTGTACGGCCCGTCCAACAAGCAAAACTGGAGCCCTGTCACCACCGCAGAACTGGCTGCGATGCGCGCGCGAGGCGAAAAAATCGTCGCGTTGACCGCGTATGACTATACCTCGGCCAAGGTGGCTGATGAGGCTGGCGTCGACGTGCTGCTGGTGGGTGACTCACTCGGGATGGTGGTGTTGGGCTATGACAGCACCTTGCCCGTCACGATGGAAGACATGCTGCATCACACGCGGGCGGTCACGCGGGGCGTTCGCCGCGCCTGGGTGATTGGCGACATGCCTTTTTTGTCCTATCACGCCAGCGTGGAGGAGGCCGTGCGCAACGCGGGTCGATTCCTCAAAGAGGCCGGCGCCAAGGCCGTCAAACTGGAAGGGGGATACGCCCACCAGCTCGCCTGCATCTCGGCGATCGTTCAGGCCGGGATCCCGGTGGTGGCGCACCTCGGCTTCACGCCGCAGGCCGTCCACGCGATCGGCATGAAGGTCCAGGCCAAGACGCCGGAGGCCATCCAGGCGCTGGTCGCCCAGGCCCAGGCCGTCGAAGCGGCAGGGGCCTGTGCCCTGGTGCTCGAACTGGTGCCGGCCGAAGTGGCGGCCCTGGTCACCTCGCAGATCAGCATCCCCACCATCGGGATCGGGGCGGGCGTCGGCTGCAGCGGCCAGATTCAGGTCGTGCATGACCTGCTCGGCCTGTACACCGATTTCCTGCCCAAGCACGCGCGCCGATATGCCGAACTCCATGCCCCCATGGTCCAGGCCATTTCGAACTACGCGGGCGACGTACGCGCCGGTCGGTTTCCCGAGGCAAGTCACAGTGCCCACGTGGAACTTCCGGCTCAGGAATTTCTCGCTCAGGGCATTGATGGAAAGGCGCCGTAGAGGGAAGGGGCGCCCGTCCTCGGGCCCCACGACGAAGTCACGTCCCTGATGTTATGATGAAGTCACCATGAATCTCGCCTCCCCGACAGCCACGGCCCCCGTCCCCAGCGAATGGAACTGGCGTGCGGAACTCGTCACGCTTGATGCCGCCATCGACCATGTGAGCAGTTGCAGCTCGTGGGACTGGCGCAAGGCCCTTCTGGAAATCGAGGCAGAGCTCGAGAGTCTGGCCTCGCGGGTCTTCTCGAGCTCGACCGCGTCCTGAGGCCGGACCGACCGTTCACGCCCTGACTGGCCGCGACAGCATGGCGTGCATCACCACCTCATACAGGTCGGTGATGCGGGCCAGAGCCGGCGCTTGCACGTCCACCGTCACCAGGGGCACACAGGAGTCCAGCCGGTGCAACGAGCCGTGGTTGGCCCGCCCCATCGGAAAGCCGCTGGTGAACTCGTAACCCAGCCGGGCCGTGAGAATCAAGGTGGAGGCCTGGGGCGCGTTCAAGGCCCCGTGGGCGCGCGCCAAACAGTTGGGGTAGGCCCCGTCCAGAAAACGCTCCCCCTCCAGGCGCCCATCCAGCGCACCTGGATCGCCGAACAGCGTCCAGGCCTGGCCCCAGGCGTCGCGGATCGGTCCACCGGACTGCCAACCCAGGCGTGCCCGCCGGGCCGGGGAAAAAGCCCAGCAGGTGTCCCCCTCACGCCAGAGCACCTGGTCGACCGCGGGCCATTCGGAGACGCGGTCGCGGATGGTGTCCCGCAGGTGGGCGCGCCCTTCGTGGAAGTAGAAATAGCACATGCGATCGTTCGGGCCGACCGCAAAGTCGTGCCCGTTGCTCCGCAACCCTCCATCCCGGAGCGGCGCGACACGGAAGTCCGGGAAGGCCTTGAAGACGTTCACCGCGTGGCCGCTGCGCCAGGGAAAGGTATGGCTCTGCCCGTGATCCCCGACGATCATCCAGCGTGCCTCCCTCACCGCGCGATCCCAGGAACCATAGGCTTCCAGCAAGCGGCCCAGTTCCTGGTCCACGCGACGCAAGCTCCAGCCGATGCCGTCGGGCCCATGGTGATGGGTGCGCAGATCGTTCTCGTTGAAATAGGTGAGCATGAAGTCCGGCCGCACCTGTCGAATCAACTCGGCGCTGTAGGCGGCGCTCGCCCGGTCGTTGAAGCCATACTTGCGCCACAGGCCGCCGGCCACCGGGCGATCGCCCGGAACCAGATCCCCCAGGCGCAGGTAGCGCGGCCCTGCCACGGCCCACTCGCGTGGCAGCCCCCCCAGCTGACGTAGCAGCCACGGGACGCACGCCCGGTGCAAGGTGCTGCCGCGACTGAGCGGAAAATTGACCGCCGCGGCGCGCACCCCTCGGGACTCCAGGGCCTCGAACAGGGTCGGCTGGCTCGCGTTGAGATGGTGCGCGTTCATGCGGAGGAAAAAATCCCCCAGGACGTGCGTCAGGGTTCCCCAGACCAGGCTCTGCGGATAGGGCCAGTAGTGGACATAGCGATCCGGATGCCGGTCGTACCAGAGCACACCCGTGATGTGATTCCGCTCCGGCCCCACGCCGGTCGCCAGCGCCGCCAGACAAGCCGGCGTGACGGAGGGAAAGGTGGTCGTGCAACCGTAGTCGATCGTCCCGTGAGCCAGCAGATGGGCCAGCGCGGGCAAGCGGCCCGCCTGGAGCTCGCTCGCAACCGCCGCAGGCAACCAGCTATCGATCACCACCAGGTGCAGTGGTTTGGACGCTTGAGGCAAACCAGCCATATGACCTCACGCAGAACCCTCGGGGGCGTGAGGTCATCATAGGGAGCACGCGGGCAGGAGCCTGCAGGGGAGCGAGCCACTTCTTCGCCCCTGCCGGGGAGCGAGCGGCACTCGCTCCCCCTCGACGCGGGCGGGGCGTTACTGGACCTTGGGCGGGGTCGTCGTGCCGGCCTTGTCGCCGCCGAACCAGCGGGTCAGCGTGTCGGCCATCTTCTGGTCGATGCCGGTGGCCTTGACCACCTTGTTCATCACCCAGTAGGTGCCGACCATGCCCACCAGGCCGACCCCGATGCTCACGAACGGCAGGATCGCGGGCGAGATGGGCAGCAGCCCCATCAGCGGACCGGTGGCAATCGACAGCGACTGCACCACCGTGCCGGCCATGATGCCCTTGCCGATGCCCATGGTGGCTTCGGTCGACACGTTGGCCGCCGCCCGGCCCACGGAAATCTTATCGCTGGCGACATCGCGACCATTGCGAATGGCCGACGGCACCACGAACCAGGCAATGTTGGTCAGACTGAAACCCGAGCGAATGCTGGACTTGAAGATGTCGACAATCACGGGGGGCGTGAAGGCCACCCGCCCGGCCGCCTGGCCGACCGCCGCACTGGTGCGAATGATGTCGAGCCCGTTCATCAGCGAAGGGGTGTTCGCGGCCACCGGCGACAGCGTAGGGGCAGCAGCCGGCGCGGCCACAGGCTTGTCACCAGCGGGCAACGCGGCCGGAGCGGCAACGGGCTTGGCGCTGACGAGGGGACGGTTGGCAACGGCAGTGGGCATGGTTCCTCCTGGCGTCAGGGCGAGGGCCCTGGGCTGATCTCACAAACGGCTCTTGGGGTTAATTTAGGTTTAAAGGCCCCTAAACTTGCGTTGAAGTTCGGAAACTTAACCTTTTCTGAACCATTTTTTTGGCTTTCCGGACGGCCAACGAGCCGGCAAACCCCCTGAAATGGCGGCACGTGGGCGAAGGGGACGGATCGATCTGCGGATCGACCTCCCCCTTGCCCAGGAGAAATCAGCCAGCTCGCACATCCGCATCCGCCTGGAAAGTCGTTAGGGTCGCGGATGGAGGAACCACGATGCGCATCGCGGTCTTGGGCAAGAAGTACCCATTCTGCGGCATCGTCACCTATTGCCGAGAACTGATCGGAGCCCTTCGTCAGGCCGGGCACCAGGTCATGTTCTGCCACGTCCACGACGCTGCGGATGGCGAGGAGTGCCTGCCGGCCCTGCTGCGCACCCCCCTGTTCGTCGTCCCACGCCCTGCCGCGCTGCGGCAACTGGCTGACAAGCTGCAGCTGTTCAGCCCTGACCTGGTCCACGCCTCATTCGCGCTGGGGCCCCTCGACTGGTGCCTGCCCAGGCTCTGTCAGCAGCTCGGAATCCCCTTGGTGGCCACCTTCCACGTGGCCCTGGACCACCGCCCGAGCTTTCCCGGGCAAGTATCCGCCCTGGTCTATCAGCTGTACGGGCCGACCCTGCGGGCCTGCCAGCGGGTGATCGTGTTTTCGGAGGGTCAGGCCCGGCGCGTGGCCGAGCTGGGGGTACCCGGCAACCGCCTGCGGGTGCTTCCCCACGGGGTGGATCTGCGTCGATACAGCCCCGGAGAGAGCCACTTTCGTCGGGCTCATCCGGCGCATCTGCTGTTCACCTACATGGGGCGGTTGGACCCCGAGAAAAATGTCCACCAGCTGCTGAGCGCCTGGGCAGGCTTGCGTCGTTCCCCGGACACCAAGCTCGCCTTGGTCGGGGACGGCGTGCTGGCCGCCAGGCTGCGGGCTCGCTGGGGCCACCTCAGCGGGGTTCATTGGCTGGGCTGGATTCAAGACGAGGCGGCGCGCATCGACATCTTGCGTGGCAGCGACGTCTTCTTGCTGCCCTCGAGCATCGAGGGTCTCTCGCTGGCCCTGCTGGAGGCGATGGCCTGTGGCGCGGTGCCGGCCGCCACGGATGTGGGCGCCGACGGTGAGGTGATTTCGGGCGTGGGTTGGACCCTCGACCCGTCACGCTTGTCGGAGGGCTTGCCACAGGTCATGCAGCAGGCGATCGCCAGCCCCGACGAGATCAGGCGCCGGCGCCCCCTGGTGCGCCAGCGCATCGAACAGCGTTATGGCTTGTCTGACAACATGTTGCGGTTGCAACGCATCTATCACGAGGCCCTGTCTGTGAATAAACCGCTGGCGCCTTGAAGAAATGGGCTGCTACAATTCCTCACTATGCACACGCGCTTGCTCTGTCTGTCGACGCTTGCCCTGCTCACGGGCCTTGGCCTGTCCGATGCACCGGCCTGGGCCATGGCCGCCAAGTCCCAGTCCACGCCCCAGCAAGCCGATCGCCAGCCCGGCGCCCCGCTCCCGCTCGTGGAGGAAGAGGCCGGCCACGTGATCCATCTGGGCGCGCGGCTCACCTTCGAGACCAGCAAGGGCAACTTCACTTTCGTGACCTTCCCGAGGGAAGCCCCCAAAACGGTGGAGCAGATCGTGCGCCTGGTTCGCGCGGGCTTCTACGATGGGCTGGCCGTCCATCGCATCGTGCGGGGAACCGCCGTTCAGATGGGCGATCCGGGCACGCGCAACAAGCCGGCGGCCCATCCTGAGATCGGCCGGGGCGGATCCGGCAAGACGATCGCCCCGGAATTTGTCGGGCAGACGGTGCGCTACCTGCCTGGCACGGTGGGCCTGGCTCGCGGCAAGTCCCCCACCAGCGGTGACAGCCAGTTTTTCGTGACGCTGGACTCGGCCCCTCATCTGGAGGAGTCGTACGCCATCTTCGGCCAGGTCACGAGTGGGATGGACGTGGTGCGGGAACTCACGATCGGCGATCGCATCCACAAGGCCCGCGTATCCCAGGAAGACCCGGGTTACCAGGCCCCTCCAGCCCCGAGCGTTTCGCCCTGAAGGATGTCCCTGCGGGACGATCCTGGGGGTTCAGTAGAGCGGGTACTCCAAGTCTGGAAACGGACACAGCGCCGTGCCCATCTCCAGCGTGCCACGCCGGTCGTACAAGCAGAAGGTATTGGCCTGCTCCAGATGATTGAGCGAGGCCCGCAAGGCGGCCGGTGACAGGCCCGCCAGCAAGAGGACGGTCTCTCGGGGCGCCTGAGGGTTCGCAATGGCCTGAACCACCCCCGCATCGCGGGCCGTCCAGGCACGCCCCTGCCACCAGATCGCCGGCGCCTGGCTGCCGGCCGGGCGCACGAAGCGCACCGGGAACTGATCGGCCAGACGATGCGCCACCGCATTGACCGCCGGGGTGCCGACCAGAATCAGCGGACGCGACGGCAGCTCGGCCAGGGCCGAGTCCGGAAGCAGGTCACGCGTGACGCCATCGAGTTGCCGCAGGCGCTCCCGCAGGGCCTGGGCCACCTCCTGGCTGGCGGTGGCGGTGGCCGCATCTCCCTGGGTACCAAACACGATCAGCGCCCCTGGGGCCGCCAGCGCCTCGGTGATGCGCACGACCTCGCGGCGGGCGACCGGTGCACGCCCGGAGGCGTCGAAAACCAGACGCAACGGCCGACTCGGGCTCGAGAAGTGAAAGGGCGTCCGTTCCGAGAAGGTCTTGAAGGACACGCGCTGAACACCGTCCTGAGCAACCAGGACCAGGTCGGTGTCATAGCCCGTGCCACCCCGCGGCTGAGCCAGTTCCCCGGACACCTGCCAGGCCCCATCCGCGCCACGCAGGGAGACGTTCTCGAAACGCACCCCCGGCAACCCGGGCAATTCGAACCAGCGACGCCAGGGCTGAACCGGCAACGCGGAGACAGCCTGAAACTCCTCCCACGTGCCGCCCCCGCGGCCCAGTTCGGTTCGCCAGGCGCGCAGCAAGCCCCAGAAGGCCTCATCGCCCGCGGCCTCGTGACAGATCGCCCAGGAAAGCGCCCCCTTATCCCGAATCAGGGCCGTCCAGGCAGGCTCTGCAGCCGACCAGGCCTGCGCGATCGGGCGATCCTGGGTCGGTCGTTCCTGCACGAAGCGCCCATAGGCGGCCTCCGCTTCGCGCCGCACCCGGGCAGGAGCGCCAGCGGCCTGCGCCAGTCGCGTCAGGTAGCAGGCCAACCCTTCGACCAACCACAGCCGTTCAGCCATCAGCGCGGCCTGCGGTCTGGCTGCGGACAGATGCAAGCTGAGCAGCAGCGACTCCCCGCCGCCGGGCGGACGACGCGACGCCAGCACCCCAGCCCCGGCCATGGGCGCAAAGCCACCAGGCAGTTCAATCCAGGTCGCCAGGGCAGGCTGTACCGCCTCGCCGAGTCGCCCGGCGAGCCAGGGCGATAGACGGCTGGCATTCTCCGGCAACGGAGCGAGCGACCAGGTCGAGACCCCGTCCAGGCGCCCCTCACGATGCGGACCGGCCAACCAAGCCGGCAGCTGTCCGGCGGGCAATTGCCAGGCCCAGCTGCGCCCTTCCCGCCGAACCTCTGCCCGCGGCGTGATGGCCTGAACCCGCCAGCCATCCGGCAGCTCGACCGACAGCTGAACCCCGCTGCGTGGCAAGGTCTGCCATTGCGGGAGCCATTGCCCTCCCTCGCGCAACACGACAACGCGAGGATCGACATCCTGGGTCAAGGCACCCTGCTGGGACGCCAACGGACGCCCGGCATAGCGCAACACCAGCGTGCCAGCCGCTAGCGCGGGACGCGAGCCCACATCGACCACCAGACGCTCCCCGCTGCGCTCGAAGGACAACGTGCGGCCGTTCAGGCTCACGGCCTCCACCACCAGGCGAGGATGCAAGATGCCCACCAGGCTGCGGGGACACTCCCCCGTCAGTTGCCAGGTGGCCTCCCCCTTCAAGCGGCGTAGCTCAGGTTGCAGTCTCAGGCTCACGCGGGGCGTCGCGCTCAGGCGCAGGCTGGTCTCGGCCGGCGAGGCCGGCACGGGCGCCCCCACGTCGAGCGGCAAGGGCATGGCCAGCAGCAGGGACGCCAGCACCCCCGTGGCCTGCCCCCCCATCACAGGCACACCTGGCCCTTCTTGAGCACGTGCTTCACGAGCGGAACCGCAAAGTGGTAGGCCAGGTGCGCGTGATTCGGCACGTCCCAGACCACCAGATCGGCCTGTTTGCCGACCTCGATGCTGCCGATCCGCGTGCTGAGGCCCAGTGAATAGGCCGCGTTCCAGGTGGAGGCCACCAGAGCCTCCGCGGGCGTCAGGCTCAGGTGCAAGCAGGCCAGGGTCATCATCATCGGCATGGACTCCGAGAAGCACGAGCCGGGGTTGAAATCGGTCCCGATCGCCAGGGCTGCGCCGGCCGCCAGCAGGGCCCGCGCCGGGGCGCGTTCCCGCATGCCCAGAAAGAAGGGCGTGCCAGGCAGCATGACCGCCACCGTGTCGGAAGCGGCCAGGGCCGCCACGGAGTCAGCCCCGGTCATCAGCAGATGGTCAGCGGAGGCGGCCCCCCAGCGGGCCGCCAGTGCGCCCCCCCCGAGGTCCGACAGCTCATCGGCGTGCAGGCGCAAGCCGAAGCCGGCCGCCTTGGCAGCGGCAAACATACGCTCCGTCTGCGCGGGGGTGAAGACGCCCTGCTCGCAGAAGACATCCACGTAGCGTGCAAGCCCCAAACGGGCAATTTCGGGCAGCATCTCGTCGATCACGAGTTGCGTGTAGGCATCGGCCTCCATTCCGGGCGGCACGGCGTGCGCCCCCATGAAGGTGGGAACCAGTTCCAGCGGTCCCTCTGCGGCCAGCCGGCGCACGACTTCCAGCTGCTTGACCTCCTCAGCGCAAGACAGGCCGTAGCCACTCTTGGCCTCCACCGTGGTGGTGCCGTGCGCGAGCATGCGCCGCAAGCGTGCCCGTCCTTCCTCGAACAAGGTCTCGGGCGCGGCCGCCCGCGTGTGGGCGACCGTCTGGTGGATGCCTCCCCCCGCCGCCAGAATCTCGGCATAGCTGGCCCCGGAGAGCCGCTGCACGAACTCTTCCTCGCGACTGCCACCGAATACGAGGTGGGTGTGTGGGTCCACCAGGCCCGGCGTGACCGTCAGGCCCCGCGCATCCAGCACCCGGGTCTCGGCGTGCGTGGGGACGGCCCTCTGCGCATCGTCCGAACGGCCCACCCAGACGATCCGGTCACCGGCGATCGCCACGGCCGCATCGGCCAGCAGGCCCAGTTCACTGGCCCAATGCCCTCGCCGCGGCTGCCCCGGGGGGCCCGCCAGGGTGCAAAGCTCCCGGATATTCACGATCACGACGTCCGCGACTGGCGGTGCAGCGTTCGGCATCAAACAGCCTCTGAAGCGGCGCTCCGGTTCCCCGGTCGGCATGCTACCACGCGCATCCGAGGCCGCGCAGCACCCGCTGATCAGGCCCTGGCAGCCCTCCCCGCTGGCAGGTCAGAAGCCGGCCGGAAAGCCCTTCCGTTCACGCAGCATCTTGACCAGACCGGAGAATTCGTGGCGCTTGACGAAGGCGATCGCCCGCCGCAACCCCTGCCCGTAAACCGGGTCCTTCGAGCGCCACATGGCCTCTCGCGTGAAATTCGCCAGATCGCTCGGATTCTCTTGAAGCACATAGTAGGCGGCCAGATTGCAGACCCCTTCCTCGAGCACCGGTTCGTGTTCCGGCTGGCTGTCGAGAAACATCCAGGCGTGCATCAGTTCATGGGCCATGGTCTTTTCGTAGACCTCGAGCGGCAGCCCATAAAGCATGGAAATCGTGACCTCGCGCGCCAGCACGCGGCCCTTGTCGTCCTTGGTCCAGCGCTTGGTGGTGAGCCCATTGATGTTGCCATCGTGGGAAGCGCTGCCCCGGCCAAACATGGCATTGAGGGTCGCCTGGTCCACCAGGCGGACCGGAATCTCTCCGTAGTCGAACTGCAGGCCCCAGCTACTCATGCGCTGCCGCACGCGCGCCAGCGCCGCGGCAGCCTGGTTCGGATCGACCACTGCGGTGTGGTGGCAGATGTTGCACACCTCACGACCACCCGGATAGCGCACGCCGCCGCCGGTATTGAAAGGGGAGATGGCACGCGCGCAGTAATAGCAGCGCGGCGCACTCTGATGCTGCAGGTGGAAGTTGGCGCGCCATTGGTCCTGGACGTATCGCCCTGGACCGATTTCTTTGCCACACATGGCGCAAACGGGAGCGTCCGCCCACGCGGGAGCGGCCAGTACACCAACCGATATCGCGGTCAACGCCGCGCGCAGCAGGGCCATTCGGGTTTTCATACGCAAGCCTGTTCAGATCCTACCCAGCTTTCGGGCGTATTCAGTGATCGCCGTCGGGAACGCGCCCGGGCCCGCGTGTCATCGCGGAAGAAAGCCATCCGTGCGGTATAATGGCGCCCGCCCCCACCCGCTGCTTCGGTCTCCCCTCGTACGTTCATGACCATTCAACGCCGCCGTCGCTCATCCTCCGCGCCCACCCGTTCCCTGCTCAAAACGTGGCTGGTGGCGACCCTGGTGCTATCCGCCACCGGGGCTGCGGGCCTGGCCACCGGCGTCGGCTTCATGGTCTGGCACATCCCGCCGGTCGAAACCCTGCTGGCCGCCAGACCCTCCGGAGTCACGACGATCTACGACCGCCGCGGCCGCGTGGTGGCCAGCCTGCAGAATGGGGAGAACCGCGAGATCGTTCCCCTGGACGACATCGCCGTGCCGATGCAGCAAGCTGTGATTGCCTCGGAGGACATTCGATTCTACGAGCATTTCGGCATCGACCCGCGGGGCATCGCACGCGCCCTGTTCAGTCGCGGTGAGCGGGGCGGGGGCAGCACCTTGACCCAGCAACTGGCGAAAAATCTGTTCCTGAGCGCCGACCGGACGCTCTCGCGGAAGGTGGCGGACATGTGGTTGGCCCTCCAGCTCGAACGCACCCTGTCGAAACGTCAGATCCTGGAGATGTACCTGAACCAGGTGTACTTCGGCCACGGGGCCTGGGGCGTCGAAGCGGCCGCCAAGAAATACTTCGGTAAGAAGGCGCGGGAACTGGAAGCCGGCGAAGCCGCCCTGCTGGCAGGCCTGCTGCCTGCCCCGGAGTATTACTCGCCCTACCGCAATCCCAAATCGATCAAGGGGCTGCAGGGAATCGTGCTGCAGCGGATGGTCGACGCCGGCTTCCTCTCCCCCGCCGAGGCGGCCGAAGCGGCCTCCCGCAAGCTGAACTTTGCCAATACCCCTGATTACGCCTACCGGGCGCCGTACTTCACCAGCCAGGTGCTCAAGCAGCTGACGGAAAAATTTGGTCGCGACCTGGTCGAAAGGGGGGCCCTGCGGATCCACACCACCATGGACCTGACCCTGCAGGAAGAGGCCGAAGCGATCATTCGCTCGGGCGTCGCCCGCTATGCCGGATTTCGCGTGAAGCAGGGTGCGCTGGTTGCCGTGGAGCCGGGCACGGGGGCCATCCGGGCCCTGGTAGGGGGCACCAGTTACGACGCCAGCCAGTTCAACCGCGCCGTCCAGGCCCTGCGTCAACCCGGGTCCACCTTCAAGCCGTTCGTGTACCTCACGGCCTTCAGCAAGGGCTACCTGCCGGGTTCGACCGTGGAGGACAGCCCGGCGAACTTCGGCGGATACCGTCCGCAAAACTACGACCACCGCTTCCGGGGCACGGTAACCTTCGCGCAGGCGCTGGCCTTCTCCTACAACGTCCCGGCCGTCCGGGTGGCCGACATGGTGGGAATCCAGGAGGTGATCAACACCGCACGCCTGGCCGGCATCACCAGCAACATGCCGCCGGAACTCTCCGTGGCGCTGGGGTCAGCCGAAGTCACCCCACTCGAGCTGGCCGGGGCCTACGCAACACTGGGGGCCAACGGGGCCTACGCCGAACCACACCTGATCGACCGCGTGGAAGACCAGAGTGGCCAGCTGATCGAGCAAACCCAGGCGCGCGGCACCTCAGTATTTGCAGACACGGCCGTGGCCGCCCTGCATCGCTGCCTTTCGGGGGTGATCAACTTCGGCACGGGCGCGGCGGCCCAGTTCGGGCGGCCCGCGGCAGGAAAAACCGGCACCACCAGTGAGAACCGGGACACCTGGTTCGCTGGTTACACGCCGGACATGGCCTGTGTCGTGTGGCTCGGCAATGACGACAACTCCCGGCTGGGCGGCAAGGCCACCGGGGGACAGCTGGCGGCGCCGCTGTGGTCCCGCTTCATGCGGGCGGCCCACCGGGGTTTGCCGGTTCGGGGCCTGCCCGGCGCCAACGACCCGGCGCTGGACCCCAACGCGTCGGCCACCCTGGATCCGCAGGCCAGCCTGAGCCTGCCGACCGAACCGGCGCCGGTGGCGCCCCCCTCGGCCAGCGGGCCGCCCCTGCAGCCGGCCCTGGAAGGCTCCCCCCTGGCGGAGCCGCTCCCGGAAACCGAGTGGAGTACCCCCGAGCCGCTGCCCCCCAGCCCGCCGCAGCCCGAACCGACGGCGGTCGAGACCGTCGTCCCGCCGGCCCCTGCGACGCCGGAAGCCAGCGCGCCGTGAGCGTATCCGCCGACGGAGCGATCACCTGCGTGGCCTGCGGCGCGTGTTGCGTCGCGCCGGACATCAGCACCCTGTGCAAACCGCTCGGGCAGCCCTGTCGTCATCTGGGAGCTGACCAGCTCTGCCGGATCTACGACGATCGCCCGCCGGTTTGCCGCAATTACCAGCCCGATGCGATCTGTCTGGAGGTGGCCCCCCTGCCGACCTTGGAGGCCCGGGTGGCGCGCTATCTGGCCATCTACGGACTGGCTGACGCCGCCACGGGGTCAACCCTTTAGCGCGGCTCCGAGGGATTCGCGCCCCGCACGGCTCAGCCAAGCCCCGGCGTCGAGGTATAACCCATGCAGGAGGCGAGCGGCGTGGCGCACGGAGACGATCTGGAAACCCACCTGCGCGCGGGCATCACGCAAGCGCGGGACGAATGGCTGCCGAGCGGGGGGCGCCGGGCGGAAGACCCTGCCAGCCCTGATGGTGCGCTGCCCGAGGGGCGGGAAGTCGTCTCGGTGCAGGAGATCGAGGGGCGACGCATCCACGACCGTTTCGTGCAGCAACAGGCGAGCCCCCGTCCCGGCTCGGAGGCTCGCCCGCGCAAGCTGGACAGCCATCTGGCCGCGCGTCTGCGTGAGGTGCAAGACGAGTTTCTGATCGGTCGCCCGAACCCGGGCCACAAGCCTCCCCCGCGTCCGCCCGGCAGCGCCCCTTGATGGCGAAGGTCCCGTGAGCCCAGCCAGCATCGCCGCCCCTGACGACGGCCTGGAGGCTTGCGAACACCTCAGTTGCGGCCACCGTCCTGCGCGACTACAATGACGCCGCGCCCTGTTCGTTCGATTCGAGAGGTGTTTCATCGTGCGCTACGAGATTGCTTATCAACCTTCCTATTCGCTGGCAGTGGTCCAACTGGGCCCCGGCGAGGAAATCCGCTGTGAGTCCGGTGCCATGGTCAGCATGTCGTCGGACCTGGTCCTGGAAGCCAAATTGAACGCCGGCGGCGAGAAAAAAGGCTTTTTGAGTGCCGCGCTCGGGGCGGTCAAGCGCTCCGTGTTGGGTGGTGAGAGCTTCTTCATCACCTCCATCCGCGCCACCGACAAGGCGGGTGAGGTGACCCTGGCCCCCGGGACCCCGGGAGACATCATGGCGGTGCAGTTGGGGGGACGGGCCCTGCTGGTGCAGGGTGGCTCCTATCTGGCGAGCGACATGAGCGTGGAGGTCGATACCAATTTCAACCTCGGTCGCGCCGTCAAGAACCTCGTCGGCGGTGAGAGCCTGTTCTTCCTGCGTATCGCAGGCAGCGGAACGGCCCTGCTGACGAGCTTCGGCGCGGTCCACGAAAAGAAGCTGGCCCCCGGCGAGCGCTACACGGTGGACAGCGGGCATCTGGTTGCTTACGAGGAAGGCGTGCAGATGGATGTGGGCATGGCGTCGGAGCAAGGCGGCTTCCTGAAGCGGGGCATCAACTCGGCCACCACCGGCGAAGGGCTGGTCATGAAGTTCACGGGCCCTGGCACGATCTGGATGCAGACCCGCAATCCCGATGCCTTCTCGTCGTGGCTCATGAAGCTGCTGCCGATCCAGCGCGAGGGAGCCGCGGCGGCCTCTCCCGCCGGGGCGCTGGCGGGTGCCGGTGGCGCCCTGATCGGCGGACTGTTCGGCGGCGACGACGAGGGTTAGGCGCGTCAGGCGCATGCGCTGGAAGCTCGACGCCCTGATTGAAACCCGCTTCGCGGGCCCGGACGATGAGGACCGGGCCCGCAAGCTGGTGCAGGCGGAACTGTGGAAACTGGTGGAAGCCCTGGAGCAGGCACTGGGAAACCCGCTCAATACTTCGGTCACGCTGCTGGACTGCCAGGCCCTCCCGGAAGACGAGGACGAATCGGCTTGACGGTCCCTGCGCGCGCGGGCGGGACCGCCTGCGGGCCGAGCGGTCTCGGGATGTGAGGTTCTGCGTCACCAGCGGGCGCTTGCGCGTCCCCTGGCAGGTCGCTCAACGGGCCTCCGTCAGCGCCCGACGCGCGTTGATTCGGCCGTGCCCGAAGACCGGGTCCTGGCCCGGTGCGCCCAGATCATCGGCGGTGGCTTCGATGCGAGCCCTGAGCTGAGCCGCCGTCCAGTCCGGATGGGCGCTCTTGAGCAACGCGGCCAGGCCGGCGACGTGCGGCGCCGCCATGGACGTGCCACTCACGGCCTCGTATTTTCCGTACAGGACCGTCGAGAGGATGCGATGGCCTGGGGCCGCCACGGAGATGTGGGCCCCGACGTTGGAGAAGCCGGCCCGGCTGTCATCGGCCTTGGTGGCACCGACGGCCATGACCCCGGGGTAGGCGGCGGGGAAGCTGGGGGTGTCGGTATTTTCGTTGCCCATCGCGGCCACCACCAGCACCCCTGCCTCGACAGCGTAGGCCACGGCCTGTTTGAGGGTGTAGGACGAGTTGGAGGCCCCCAAACTCAGGTTGATGATGTCACAGCGCCGTTGGGTCGCATACACGATGCCATCGGCAATGTTGGCCCAGGTGCCCTCGCCGACCTGGTCCATCACCTTGACCGCCAGCAGACGCACGCCCGGTGCCACCCCGGCGATGCCGTGCCCATCGTCGAAGCCCGCGGCCACGATGCCCGCACAGTGGGTGCCGTGCATCATGTCGTCCCGAGCGTCGTCGTCCCGATTGATGAAGTCGAAGCCCGGATCGACGCGATCGCCGAACTCCGGATGCTTGTAGTAGATGCCGGTGTCCACCACGCCGACCTTGACCTCGCGGCGCCCTGGCGTCACGCCCCAGGCGGCCGACGCCTCCAGCTTGGCCAGGCCCCATTGCTGATCGATCAACGGGTCGCCCCCCTGCGCCACGCGGAAGGCCAGGGCCGGCGCTTCCCCTGTCGGGCGCGGCAGGCGCACCACCCCATTCGGCTCGGCCCAGGCCACGGCTGGGTCCCGGCGCAAAGCCTGCAGGGCCCCGGCCCGATCCGGGGCCGCGACCACCAGCACGTTCAGGGCTGCCAGGCGAGCGCGTGCCTTGATGCCGAGGCGCTGCAACAAGGGCTGCGCCTGCACGCCCGGCTTGAACGACACCAGGATCTCCTCGGCCGCGCGAACGCCGGCCGCGCGAACACCGCCCTCACGGACCGCGGGCGTGGGAACGGCGGGCGGGAGGTTCCCGCAGGCCGTCAGCACAAGGGCCACGAGGCTGAGGCAGGGTTGCATCTTTATCATTAGATTAAGCCTTAAGAAAGAATACGTTAATACGATCGCACGCACCCCGACCGCCGTCAATGGGGAAGGCTGCCGACTCGGCCAGCCAGCGCGCCCGATGGCGAGGCAATCGCCATTCCGGGTCGCCCGGAGCCAGCGGAGGCGACGCCCTCAGGGAGCGTTCAGCCGAGCGCCCTGGGCAATCCAGGCGCCCAGGATGGCGCGTTCTTGCTCGCTGATGCCCGTGGCGTTGCCGGGGGGCATGGCCCGCGTGTCGACGGCCTGAGCCCGGATGCGCGAGGCGGCCGCTTGCACCTGGGTCGGATCCTCCAGCGCAAGCCCCGCGGCGGCGGTCGCGAAGGCCGGATGGCGCGGATGCGTCGCGTGGCATTCGCTGCAGCGTGCCTGCAGGATCGCGCGCACCTGCGCGTAGGCGACGGGCGCTCCCGATGTGGCGGGGAGCGGCGCCGGCCGGGTCAGCCAGTAGAGCAGCGGCAACGCGATCGCCAGCGTCGCGGCCAGGGCATAGCGCCACGCAGGCCACTGAAAGCGCAGGTTCATGAGGTGCCGCACCAGGGCGCCGCTCAGGACCAGCAGCAGCAACACCAGCCAGGCGTGGGGCCCCCCGTAGGTGCTCGGGAAATGCCCTGAGAGCATCGTGAACAGGACCGGGTAGGTCATGTAGTTGTTGTGAATGGAGCGCTGCTTGGCCGCTTTGGCCAGCGCCAGTTCTTGACGTTCACCGGCCCGGGTGAGGCGCACCAGCTCCCGCTGGGACGGCAAGATGTGCTGCCAGACGTTGGACACCATCAGGGTGCCGAGAATCGCACCCAGGTGCAGGAAGGCGGCCTGTCCGTTGAAGGTGCGGGTCAGGCCGTAAGCCAGCGCCGCGAGCAGTAGCAGGGAAACCGCAGCGGCCAGGCGCGGCCGCTGCGCCAGCGGCGAGCGCCAGAGCACGTCGTACACGAGCCAGCAGCCCACCAGCAGGCCCACGCTGAGGGCGATCGCCTGCCCCTGTGACCACGGAGCGATCTCGGTATCGACCAGGGCCGCACGGCCGCCCATGTAGTAGACCACCACCAGCAGGGCCACCCCCGTGAGCCAGGTCGTGGTGGCCTGCAGCCAGAACCAGTGAAGCTGGGGCGGCAACTGGTGGGGTTCCAGCTGCCGCTTCTTCATCTCGTAGAAGCCGCCGCTGTGAACCAGCCAGATCGTGCCCTCATGCAGCGGGTCGGCCGCATCCCCCGGCGTCAGGTTGCGATCGAGCCAGTTCCAGAGCATGGAGTTGCCGATCCACAGGATGCCGGCGACCAGATGGCTCCAGCGCAGCAACAGGTCGAGCATTTCCCGCAGATGGGCATCCAAGGGCAGACACCTCGCGACACTTAACAATCGCGGTCAAGGCGGGCGCTGCCGGGCGAACAGAAAGCCCCCTCGCCGATCAGTATAGGCGTCAGGCTGACCCCAGACAAGCAAGGTCATCCTGAAGGCCAGCCCGCCGGGCGCCAGAACGAAGCAGCGAGCGCTGCTTCCGTGGTACATTTGAGACAAATCGCGCGCGGGAGAGTCCACGTGTCCAAGCACATTGCCATCGTGGAAGACGACGACGCCATCAGACGCCTGATCGCCTTTCTGCTGGAAAACGAAGGGTACGCCACCACTGGTTACGAGGACGCCGCTCAGGCGCGGCGTGGCATCGCCGCCAGCCGGCCCGATCTGCTGATCATCGACCTGATGCTGCCCGACCAGGACGGGCTCTCGCTATGCCGCTGGGCGCGCGAGCGCCCGGAAACGGCCCGCCTTCCGATGATCACGCTGACGGCGCGCGACCAGACGGTCGACAAGTACGAGGCCTACAAGGCCGGCTTCGATGGCTACATCGTCAAACCGTTCGACCCGCTGGAGCTGATCTTCAAGGTGCAGGCCTTCCTGCGCCTGGTCTCCGCCTCGGAAGAGGAGGTCCGGGCCGAATTCGGCCCCCCGGAATTCCGCCTGTCCCCGGCGCGTTATGTCGTAGCGGTCGAGGGGCACGAGGTCGCCCTGACCCGCCTCGAGACGGCGCTGCTAGCGCATCTGATGCAGCATCCGAAGGAGGTTTTCTCGGCGGAGGAGCTGGCCGATAGCGTGTTGACGGCGATCAAGGGACAGGCCCGCTCGGTGGATGCGGTGCATGCGCACGTGCGAAACCTGCGCGCCAAGATCGAAAGCGACCCGAAGCATCCGCGCTGGCTGAAGACGCTCGGGCGACGCGGCTACTTTTTCGAGGGCTGATGGCGCCGCCGCCTCGAGCATCAATCCCTTTACAATTTTTCACAATATCAAGTTGCCGAGTTTAGACCAATTTTCTTGATCTGCAAATCGTCTCACCAGAGCCATAAAAACCCCCGTTCATGGCGACCCAGGCGGATTTGATTTTTTTTCCCAATTGACAGCGGAATTTCCGGGGCCAAAACCTCTGACTTTTCCTAGGTCAGGGCGGTTTCTCATCTGGCAAATGGAAACCCCTTCCGCCGCCTTGAACCGTGTGGTGAGCCCACCTCATCCGCAGCGCCAGAATGGGACGAAACGCCCCCCCCACGGGAAATCAAGGCCTTGAGAGGGCCTCGGGCAGCGCGGAAGCTCGCACCTGGGCGGCATAATTTTAGACCGATCTTTTCCATCATGGATAAGCCTCGAAACAGCCAAGAAGCGCTTTGCGACGACGATGCAGGCTGTTAGACTGGCCCCATGCCAGCCACATCAGCGAACCGCCGCAAAGGCAACCCACCGCCCTTCCAAACCCGTTTCGGCGCGCTCCTGCGTCAGTACCGGGAGGAAGCCGGGCTGACGCTGCGCGACATGGAAGAGCGCGGCCCGTTCACCTACTCCCACCTGTGCCGGATCGAGCGAGGCGCCCGTAATCCGCCCGATCGCGAGGACGTGATTCGCCTCGCGGCCGCGCTCGAGGTGGATGCGGACGAACTGCTGGTGACCGCAGGTTATCTGCCGATTTCAGCGCCTCCCCCGCCTGCCATTCCCTCGCCCCAGCACGGCAAGCACCCGGCCACGCCGGAGGAGCGCCGGCTGGTCGATGAGGCCAACGCACGCCGCATCTTCGCGGGGTTTCTGTCGGACCCGGTCTTCTGGGAACAAACGCCGGACGAGCGACGCTCCACCTTCCGCTACCTGGACGGCCTGCTCGAAGAGGCGCGCCGCTTCTCCCTGCGCAAGGCCGGCCAGTAGCCGCCGCGCCGGACGACTCCTCGCCGCTCCCTGCCTGGGAGCGGTTTTTGCTGGGGTCCGTCGCCGGCCCCCAAGCGCCCACCCGACGGCAAACCAGGCGGACGCCAGGCCCACCCAGCGAGGACGGGGCGCTATCCCAGGGAGAACGGCAAGCTGGCCTGGGCCAACGGCAATTCCCGCACCCGGTGCCCCGTGGCGGCAAAAATCGCGTTGCAGAGGGCCGGCGCCACCGGCGGGACGCCCGCCTCCCCCACCCCGCCCGGCGGCCCCTCGGAAGGCAGCAACCAGGTGCGAATCTCCCGGGGCGCCGCATCGGCCCGCATCACCGGATAGTCGTGGAAATTGGCCTGGCTGGCGCGCCCCTTGGCAAAGGTGATGGCGCCATACATGGCGTTGCTGAGCCCCATGATGACGGCGCCCTCCAGCTGGGCGCGCACCCGGTCCGGATTGGCGACGAAGCCACAGTCGATCGCCACATCGACGCGGGGAATGTGCAGTTGCCCCTTGGGCGAGATGGCGACGCGCAGGGCGATCGCCACGTAACTGAGGAAGCTCCGATGCACGGCCAACCCCAGGCCGTGTCCGGCTGGCAAGTCCCGCCCCCACCCGGCCTCCCGCGCCACCACGTCGAGCACGCCACGCAGCCGGGCCGTGTCGATCGGATGCTGGCCGGCCGGGCCGTCATAGTTCCAGCCTGGCGCTTCGACGCGGTGGTCCGGACCGAGCAGCGTCAGCAGCAGGTCGCGATGGTCCTGGCGCGTGGCCGCGGCCAGTTCGGCCAGGAAGGAATTGACGGCGAAGGCGTGCTGCAGGTTGGCCACCGCCCGATACCAGCCGATGCGCACGTGAGGTTCGGCCAGGGCTGCTTCCAGCCGCAGGTGAGGCACCGCATAAGGAAAGTCCGAAAAGCCCATGCCGAGTTCGGGATCGACCGGGCGATCGTACAGCAAGCGCAGGGCGAACATCGGCGCAAACAGGGAGGCAATCGATGGGAAGGCGGTGCGGTGCAACAGGCCCTGCAAACGCCCCTGGGCATCGAGCGCTGCCTCGATCCGCTGGGTGCTGACGGCGTGGTAGTAGCCGTGGCGAAGGTCGTCTTCGCGGGTCCACTGCACGCGCACCGGGCGACCGATCGCCCGGGAAAGCCAGGCTGCCTCGGCGATGAAATCCGGCTTCGACTTGCGCCCGAACCCGCCGCCCAGCAGCGTCACGTGGACGCGCACCCGTTCGACGGAAAGCCCCAACAGGCTGGCCACCGTCTGGCGGGCTTCCTGGGGATGCTGGGTCGGGGCCCAGATCTCACAGCCGTCGCGCGTCACGTGGGCGGTCGCCACGAGCGGTTCCATCGGGGCCTGGGCCAGATGGGGCACATGGTAGGTGGCCGACAGCACGCGCGCGGCCTCCCGACGTGCCGTCTCCCAGTTCCCCTGTTCGCGCACGAGTCGGCCTGGTTGCGCCACCAGCGTGGCCAGCTCCTGCTGATAGGCGGTCGAATCGTAATCCTGATGAGGGCCGTCATCCCAGCGGGGCGCGAGCGCATCGCGGCCTTGAATGGCCGCCCACGTGTTGGAAGCCAGCACCGCCACCCCCCCCAGCGGCTTGAAGCCGGTCGGAATCGACGCGCCAGGCAGGGTCTCGACCGCGATGACCCCGGGGACACGCCGCGCCGCGGCCGTGTCGCAGCCTGACAGGCGCCCGCCGACGACGGGCGGACGGGCGATCGCCGCGTAGACCAGTTCCGGTAAGACCACATCGGCCCCGTAAACGGCCCGGCCGGTCAGCATGTCGGACAGGTCAAAGGCCGGCATCCCCTCGCGGCCGAGCACCCGCAGGTCCGCCATCGGCTTGAGCTTGACGGCACGGGGCACGGGCTCTCGGAAGGCCTCCGGCGCCAGTTCGCCATAGTCGAAATGCCGCCCACTGGGCGGGTGACGCACCTCGTGCTGGATCGCCAGCAGTTCGTCGGGCGGCAGCTCCCAGCGGCGGGCGGCCGCGGCGATCAGCATCTGGCGGGCCGCCGCCCCGACCTCCCGCAGGCGCGTCAGGTCCATGCGAATGCTGCGCGATCCATCCGTGTTCTGGGAACCGTAGCGCGCCTCGTCTCCCTCCGCCTGCACCACGCGCACGCGGGCCAGATCCGCCTCGAGCTCATCGGCCACCGCCGCGACCAGGGTCGAGCGACTGCCCTGCCCCATCTCGGAGCGATGCACCACGATGGTGACCGTCCCATCCGGCGCGATCGCCAGCCAGACCAGCGGGTCGTGCGGGACGCGCGGCAAGGGACCGGTCGCGCCCCAGGTTTCGGCCTGGGCCGAACGGGACACGCTTCCCACCGCCAGCAGCAGCCCCCCGGCGGCCAGACCCTTGAGGAATCCGCGACGACTCACCTTGCGAATCATGCCGTGGTCCCCGCCGCCTCGTGAATGGCCTCGCGGATGCGCGGATAGGTTCCACAGCGACAAAGATTGCCGGCCATGGCCGCGTCGATCTGGGCATCCGTAGGTCGGGGATACTCCCGCAACAGGGAAGCGGCCTGCATGAGCTGGCCCGGCTGACAGTAACCGCACTGCGGCACCCGACGATCTCGCCAGGCGCGCTGCAGGGCGTGCTCCCCTTGCGGGTGCAAGCCTTCGATGGTCGTGACCGCGCGCGTCCCCACAGCAGCCACCGGCGTGATGCAGGCCCGTGCCGCCACGCCATCGAGCAGGACCGTGCAGGCGCCACACAGGCCCTGACCACACCCGAACTTCGTGCCCGTAAGTCCCAGCAAATCTCGCAAGGCCCAGAGCAGCGGCATCTCCGCAGGCGCCTCACAGCGCAGGAGCTGTCCATTGACACGCAGTTCCACGGGGTGACTTCCCTCCTGCCGGTCGGCACGCCCCCATTGTAACCAGAGGCTTGGATGTGCAACCATTGTCCTGTACAATAATTACACAAGCTTGTGTGCTACCGGAGGTACCAATGATGCCCGCCTCCCCAACCATCGCCATCGTGGGTGGCGGAATGGCCGGTCTTTCCTGTGCCCAGCGCCTGAGGCGGATGGGTCACGACGTGCAGGTGTTCGACAAGGGTCGAGGCCCCGGGGGCCGGGTCTGCACCCGTCACGACGCCACAGCCGGCAACTTCGACCACGGGGCTCAGTTCGTGACCGTGCGGGACCCCGACTTCGAGATCTGGATCAATGAGGGCATCGCGACCGGCAGCGTGGCGCGCGCTGCCTGGCGGCTGAGACGCCCGGATCGCGAGCCCGGCGATCGGGAAGACCCGACCCGCTGGGTGGGCAGTCCGTCGATGAGCGCCTTGGCCCAGGCCCTGGTCCAGAATCTCTCGATCGAACGGGGTGTCCGCATCGTGGGCCTGCAGCGGCATGGCCAGGATTGGTATCTGGACGCGGAGGGAGGGCAGCGCTGGGGCCCCTTCACCCAGGTGGTGCTGGCCGTGCCCGCGCCGCAGGCCCACGAGCTGCTGGAGCCGGTCGCCCCGAGTCTGGCCGCCCGCGTGGCCCAGGCCCGCATGGCCCCGTGCTGGGCTCTCATGGTCTCCTGGGACGAGCCGCTGGATTTGCCTTTCGACGCCATGGAGGCCGAACATCCCGTGTTGGCCTGGGTCGCACGGGACGCCAGCAAGCCGGGACGCGACTCGGGCGAGCGGTGGGTGCTGCATGCCGGCGCATCGTGGTCCCACACGCACCTGGAAGCGCCGGCAGAGGACGTGGTGGCTCCCCTGCTCGCCGCCTTCGACGACTGGGCGGGGCAGGCACTGCCGGCGCCCCGCCACGCACGCGCCCACCGCTGGCGCTACGCCAAGGTGGTTGAGGCGCTCGGGGTGCAAGGGCTGCTGGATGAGGGTCTGGGGTTGGCGGCCTGCGGGGACTGGTGCCGAGGCTCGCGCGTCGAGGACGCCTGGCTTTCGGGCTGGCACACCGCTGCTTGGCTGCATCGCGCGGCCCTGCCGAGGGTGGCGTGATGCAACTGAGTCTGTTCGACCGCACCCTCCCGCACGATGAGACCTGGCGACGGCGGCTGCGCGGGGTCGACCCCAAGGCGTACGCCCGCACCCGCAACAGCCTGGATGGTCGGGTGACCGGGCTCTCCCCGTTCATCACGCACGGCTTCGTGGCGCCGCGGGAAATTCTGGCGACGCTGGCTGAACGAGGACCGCTGACGGCCGACGACAAGCTGGTGATGGAATTGGGCTGGCGCGAATTTTTCCATCACGTGTGGGAGCGCGAAGGAGCTCGCATCTTCCGCGATCTGCGCCCACCGGTCTGGCCGGGAGCCTACGCGCGGCAAATGCCAGCAGACGTGCTGGCGGCTGCCAGCGGCGTGCCCGCGATCGATCAGGCCGTGCAAACGCTCCACCACACCGGACACCTGCACAACCACGCCCGCATGTGGCTGGCCTCCTACCTGGTACACCTGCGCAAGGTCCACTGGTCGGTCGGAGCCGCCTGGATGTACGCCCATTTGCTCGATGGCGACCTGGCAAGCAACAGCCTCAGCTGGCAATGGGTGGCCGGCACCTTCTCGAGCAAACCCTACCTGTTCAATGGCGCCAACGTGGCGCGCTACGCCCCTGCCAGCTGGCACAGCCCGGGCACGGCGATCGACACGGATTACGACCGCCTGGCCCAGCTGGCTCGGGAAGCCGGCGATGTCGGCCCTGAGCCAGGCGAGCGAAAGGCAGCGGACCAGCCTGAAAACCACGCCGTGCCACCTCTGGCGCTGTGGGACGAGCTGTTCGTGCCGCTCGTCGAGGCCGGTGAAGGCTGGTGGAAGCCTCGCGGGGAGGGCCCACGCCCCCTGCGGGAAGGCCCCTGGGAACTGTTGCACCCGTGGGATCTGCGCAGCCGCAGCGCCTTGCCCGCCTGGCGTCTGGGGGTCTTGCACCTGCCCTTCCACGCCCGATTTCCCTGGAGCACCCTGCGCTGGCGCTTCGTGCTGACCCGCCTCGCCAGTCTCTGCGATGCGGTCTGGATCGGCGACCTGGCGAGCCTGAAGGGACTGCCGGCAGGTACGACCGCGACGGCAAGCCTGAATCCCGGCTACGCCGAACACCTGCCGCAACTGGCGCGCCTGCGACACGTGGCACGCTTCACCCCCAACCCGGCGCGGACGATGCGTTCCTTCAGCCAGTTCTGGGAGGTGGCGCGCGACCAGCTGGTCTGGGAACACGGTTCAGAGCGCCAGGCCGCGAATTGACCTCAGGGCGCGCGCGTCGTGAGGAGGTGCCGCTCTCAAGAGCTGCAAGACAGCATGGAGCAGCCAGCCGCATGACGGGCCCACTCGGGGCGAAGCGCGGCCAGGCGAGCGTGCTCGGGCTGGTCCTCACAGGGCGCTCGCAGCACTTGCAGCAGGCGCTCGATGCCGGAGGGATCGCCCGCTTCGGCCTGATCGATGGCCTCCTGCGCCAGGTAATTGCGCAACACGTAGCGGGGATTGGCAAGCCGCATCAGGGCCTGACGCTCAGCGCTCAACCAGGCTTCAGACTGCACGCGACGTGCATAGCGTTCCAGCCAGTTCGACAGGTCCGCCCAGACGGCCTGGCGCTTGGCGTCGCTGTAGAAAACCTCCCCGAGCGCCTCAGGTCGAGGCTCCTCCAGGTCCAGCTGGATCAAGCCCCGATAGAACAGGGTCATATCGACCTCACCGCGCTGCATGAGCGTGTCCAGCTCACGCGCGAGGGCCAGATCGCCCTCGCGCAGCGCACGCAGGCCCAACTTGCCCGCCAGGTGTTCGCGTGTGGCCTGATTGAAGGTGTCGACATAGGCATCCAGCCCCTCCTGAAGACGCTCCGGGCGGTCGAATAGAGGGGCCAGCGCCTCCGCCAGACGGGTCAGGTTCCACAGGGCCACCTGCGGTTGCTGGCCAAAGGCATAGCGGCGTTGCCCGGCATCGGTCGTGTTGGGAGTCCAGTTGGGGTCGAAGTCTTCCAGCCAGCCATAGGGTCCATAATCGATCGTGAGGCCCAGGATCGACATGTTGTCCGTGTTCATGACCCCGTGCACGAAGCCCACCCGCATCCAGGCCGCCACCATGCGGGCCGTGCGGGTGCAGACCTCTCTGAACATCTCGGTCAATGCCGCGTCGTCCGCCAGCCCCTCAGGGCTCAGATGAGGATAGTCCCGTCGCAGCGTGAACGTCGCCAGCTGGCGCAACAGGTCCGTTTCCCCCCGGGCGGCCAGCAATTCGAAATGACCGAAGCGAATGAACGAGGGCGCCACCCGGCAGACGATCGCCCCAGGTTCCGGGCGGGGATGCCCGTCATAGAACATGTCGCGCACGACCGCGTCCCCTGTTGCCACCAGGCTGAGCGCCCGCGTGGTGGGCACGCCGAGGTGATGCATGGCCTCGCTGCAGAGAAACTCGCGCACGGAGGAGCGCAGGACGGCGCGTCCATCCGAACCACGCGAATAGGGCGTCGGCCCCGCCCCTTTCAACTGAAGCTCCCAGCGCTCGCCGGAAGGGAGCAGGCACTCGCCCAGCGAGATGGCCCGACCATCCCCCAGCTGGCCTGCCCAGACACCGAATTGATGGCCCCCGTAATTGGTGGCAATCGGCTCCATGCCGGGGAGAAGGCGGTTCCCGGCAAAGACTTCGGCGAAGTCGGGATGCCGAACATAGTCAGCCGGAATCGCCAGCATGTCGGCCACTTCCGCGGCATGGGCCAGCAGGCGCGGGGCGGCAACAGGCGTCGGCGCCACCCGTGAGGAGAGGGCTCCCCGGACCTGACGGCTGCCGAGGTCCGAACGCGGATCCACCGGGAGCTCGCGCACGAAGCGGTTGTCGAAAGCGAGCCACCCGGGCCCTCCCCAAGCTTGGGTTCCAGCGTCGAAAGCGGGGTTGGTCTTCTCCTGTGTCATGGGCGGGGCGTGAGCTTCCGCACGAGGTTGTTGCCCGTGTCAGCCACGTACAACACGCCCCCTGGGCCCACGGCCACGTCGGACGGCCTGAAAAAGCGAGCGTCAAGGCCGGGACCATCCAGCTTGCCCGAGGGGGCAGCCCCGGCCACGGTGGTGACGACGCCTTGCGGCGTCACCTTGCGAATGCGGTTGTTGTAACTGTCCGCCACGTAGAGGTTGCCCTGGGCATCCACCGCGAGGCCGCGGGGGCGGTTGAAACGGGCTTCCGTGCCCGTGCCATCCGCAAACCCTTCAGAACTACCGGCCAGCGTGGTCACGACCCCGTCCGCGATGCGCCGGATGCGATGGTTGCCGGTGTCAGCCACCAGCAAGTGACCGGCAGGGTCGAGGGCCAGGCCGTTCGGCGCATTGAATTGGGCGCCATTCAAGGCGGCGCCATCGGCACTGCCCAGCGGGCCTCCTGCCAGATCCGAGACGGCATTCGACTGGTCGATCAGGGCCACCTTGCGAATGCGGTGATTGCCGGTGTCGGCGACGAGCAGGTTGCCCTGGTAATCGACCAGCAAGGCCCCCGGCGTGGTGAAGCGGGCGAGCTTTCCCCCCGCATTGGCGTGGCCCGCCTCGCTCTGGTCGCCTGCGACCGGGTACAGCGCGTAGCCAGCCAGCCAGACGCCCTGGGACATGCTCAGATACAAGGCGCCGGAACCATTCAGGGCAAGACCCGTGAAGGGGAAATCGGTGCTGGCATACACCGACGCCTTGTCCGCATCCAGCAGCCAAACCCTCATGGTTTCTTGCACGAAGATGCGCCCATTGGCATCCAGGTCGACCCCCTGCGGTTGATTGAACCAGGCCGAGGCCAGACTGCCCGCTGCCGCCCCCTGTTGGCCCACGCCGGCCACCGTGGTGACCTGCCAGGTCTCGGCAGAGCCTGGCGCTGGCGTCGGGGTCGGGGTCGGTTGGGCCGACGGCGATGGCGTGGCGGTGGCAACCTGAGTGGGGGCGACCGTCTGCGCGGCACTCGGGCGGGCAGTGGGCGTCGCCGGCAGGTCCGAGGCAGGGGTTCCGGTGAGCGGCGTGGCCTCGCCCGAAGGCCGCGTGGCCAGTTCCCGCTTGAGTTCCTCCAGCGACTTTTCGACCGCGCGGAGGTCCTTGCGCATGGCTTCCAGGCTGGCCTCCAGGCCCTCGATGCGAGCAGCCAAGGCGCTCATCTGGCGCTCCACCGCCAGGCGGTCCGTCAGGTCGGGCAGCTCCTGAGGCGTCAGGTTGCGGCGCGTCGCCTCGACGACGGTCTGGAAACTGGCCGGATTGAATTGCCCCATGTCCTGACCGACCAGGCCCTTCAGCACCCCGGCCGCCACCAGGGTCGAGGCCGCTTCGAGCGTGACTGCGCTGGGCAGGGCCGCAGGCCGCACGATCGTCTGGAGTTTGGCCGTCCGCCCTGCTTCCGTGGGCACCTCGGCCACCACCACGAAGGTGTAATCCCTGGGCACGTTGGCGATCTGGAACTGGCCGTTGGCATCGGTCCGCCCCTCCGGCAACCCGAGGATGCGCTGTCCGGCCGCATCCGCCAGGTACACGCGGGCGCCCACCGCGAGCCCTTCTGCGAGGGGCGCGGCTTGCTGCAGCACGTGGCGAAGCGCTCCCGCACGGGCCGCGTCCGAGGGGCGGCTGAGGTCGCGCGTCCCGACCAGCCGCGGCACGTGGGCCACCAAGCCACTGGTGCGATCCGACACCAGGTTGCTTCCGCGGTCCGAGATGATGCCCAGCCCGCGGTCCGAGATCAGCGTCACGCCTCCACTGGCCTTCAGGCTGAGCGGCGCCTTCACCGACCCGACCACCGTGCGCAGCGTGGCGCCGTCCATCCCGATCAGCGCGGCTCCGCGGTCGCTCACGACGTTGTTGCCGTCCTGACCGATGAGTTTGCCCCCCTTGCCGGCTTTGACGGCGTCGGCGGAAACGGCAGACGGCTTCATTCCGGGGGATGCCTGGCAAGCCAGCAACAAGGTGGCGCAGACCAGTGGAAGCGTGACCAGAGCGCGTTGAACCACGGAAACACCCCTCCTCGTGGGCGCACAAAAACGCCTGCGAAGTCGTCGAGCACGGGACGAGCCGTCGCCCCCTGGTGCCGACCGGGCCCCCCTGGGGAACATATCAAGCTCAGGAGCGTTATACCCAATGCCAAGCGAGTGGGAAGGGCTGATACAGGCCGCCGGGCGAGGCGAGCGATTCCACGTTGTCGACACCGAGACCACCGGCAGCGCCCCGCCTTCCGCCCGGGTGATCGAGGTGGCCTGCCTGACCTTGCAGCACGGGCGCGTGGTTGGCCGTTTCGAAAGCCTGATCGACCCGGGACGACCGATTCCAGAGTTCATCACGCGCCTGACCGGCATCACCAGCGCGATGGTGCGTGGTCAACCACGCGCGCAGGCCACCATGGAAGCCTTCCGTGCCCACCTGGCGGCCGCACCCGGCCATTTCGTGGCGCACAATGCCGGCTTCGATGCCCGCTTCTTGCAGTTTGAATTCGAGCAGGCCGGACTGAGCTGGCCCTTCAACGGACGCTATTGCACGGTGCAACTGTCGCGGCGCTGCAACCCGCACCTGCGCCGGCACAACCTGGACAGCCTGGTGGCCTACTACGAGGTTCCGATGCAAGCCCGCCATCGCGCGATGGCAGACGTCGAGGCCACGGCGATCGCCTTCTGGCACATGGTGCGGGAACTGGCGCAGACCGAGGGCCTCCGTCTGCCGCCGCTGCAGGGCCTGCCGGTCTCACCCGCGAGTGCCGCGCCATGCGCCGAGACGGCCGTGCCCGAGCCCTCCTGCGACGTCTCGCCCGACCAGCGCCTGCTGCAGGTCATCGAGCGAGAAAGCCGCAGCCTGGCGGCCATGCTGGCCCAGCAAGGCCGCATCGACGTCCCGCAATCGGACGGCACGCTGCCGATCGCGCTGCGAGCGCCCCTGCTCGCCCGGCTGGGGGACCGCCGCGCCGCGCTACTCGCGCAAGCCGTGCGCGAGGTCTACGGCAGCACCGTGCGGGTGCAACTGACCCCGATGCCCTAGGCGATGGGCGGCTCCGCGCGACCGCTAGCCCGTGTTCTTCAGGCCGGCGGCGATGCCACTGACGCTCAGCTTCAACGCATCCCGCAGGGCCGGGTCGAGCGCCTCGCCACTGGCCCGGTGGCGCCGCAGCAAGTCGACCTGCAGATAGTTGATCGGGTCGACATAGGGATTGCGCACGGCGATCGAGCGCCGCAGAGTCGGATCGTCCGCGAGCAAGGCCTCATGACCGAGCACCTGGGTCACCAGGCGCACGCTGCGATGGTACTCCGCCTGCAACGCGTCCCACAGGCGCTGCAGGCGGGCCTCGTCGCCGGCCAGACCGCTCACGTAGCGCGAGGCGATCGCCGGGTCGGCCTTGGCGAGGGTCATGGCCACATTCGAGAGCAGCACCCGGAAAAACGGGAACTGACGCGCCATGGTGGCGAGCACCTCGGGGTTGCGCTGCGGATCCGCCAGGCAGAAGCCCTCCAGCGCCGTACCGACGCCCAGCCAGCCAGGCAGGATCATGCGCGTCTGGGTCCAGGCAAACACCCAGGGAATCGCCCGCAGATCCTCGATGCGCAACGAGGCGCGTCGCTTGGCGGGACGGGAACCCAGCTGAAGCCCCGCCAGCACGGACAGGGGCGTGACCTGCTGCAGGAAGTCAAGGAAGTCAGGGTCGTCGTAGACCCAGCCGCGGTAGGCCACCAAGGCCCGCCGGCTGAGATCGGCCAGGACGGCCTCCCAGCGGGCGACCTCCTGCGGTGCCGCCGCGTGCAGCTCAGGACGCAGCGAGGCCTCGATCACGGCCGAGGTGACCAGTTCCAGGTTGCGCCGGGCCAGGCTATCGAGGCCGTACTTCTGGCTGATCACCTCGCCCTGCTCCGTCAGCTTGAGGCGACCGGCCACCGTGCCAGGTGGCTGCGCCAGGATCGCCAGGTGGGAGGGACCGCCGCCACGACCCACCGAGCCACCACGGCCGTGAAACAGGCGCAGCGAGACGCCGGCCGGCCGGGCCACCGCCCAGATGGCCTGCTGGGCCTGGTACAGCTCCCAGGCTGAGGTCAAGATGCCCCCGTCCTTGTTGGAGTCGCTGTAGCCCAGCATGACCTCCTGCACGTCGTCGAACGCACGCAGGTGGGCACGGAAGACGGGCACTTCCAGCAAGGCCGCCAGGATGCGCGGGGCCGCGCGCAGGTCGGCCACCGTCTCGAACAGCGGTACCACCTGCAGCCCACTGCGCACGCGACCACCGGCTTCGGCGCGGAAAAGCCCCACCTCGCGCGCGAACAGCAACACCAGCAGCACATCCAGCGGACATGTCGTCATGCTGACGATGAAGCTGCCAATCGCCGCGGGACCGAAGGTGCGGCGCGCCGTGGCGATCGCCCGGAAGGTGCGCAAAACCTCCTGGGTGGCCGGCGCGAAATCCGTCAGGTCCTCGGGCACCAGTGGACGATGCCCGGCGAGTTCGCCCAGCACCCAGGCGGTGGCCTCCGCTTCCGACAGCGTCGCGAACGGGCGTTCCAGCAAGCGCAGCGTGTCCACCACGTCGGCCAGGGCGGCGCGATGCACCTCGCTGTGCTGACGGAAATCCAGGCGCGCCCCGTGAAAGCCGAACATGGCCAGCTGGCGACGCCAGGTGTCGAGCCGATCGTGCGCGATGCGCGCCCCCCGTTGCTCCACCAGGCTGGCCTGGAGCAGGGCCAGTTCCTGGAGCAGGCTCTGCGCATCGGGGTATCCCGCCTCATCCGGGGAGGCCTTGAAGGCCTGCGCAGCGGCCAGCGTGTCGGGCCAGCAGGCGCGAGTGCGCTGCAGCCGATGCTGGATCACCGCCAGTTTCTGACGGTACGGCTCGGCCGGGTTGCGCTCCTGAGCCTCACGCACCACCTCGGGAAAGCGCTGGGCGTCCGCCCGCAGGCTCTCCGTCAGGGTGTCCGACACGCCCACCCAGTGAGTGCTCTGACTGAGGTCGGCCGACAATCGCTCCGCCTGGGCCAGGTGGCGGCGCAGCAGGCGCTTGTGCGCCATCAGCAGGGCCTCATAGGTCGTCTCGGCTGTGACGTAGGGATTGCCGTCGCGATCGCCGCCCATCCACGAGCCAAAGCGCAGGAAGGGGGGCACGGTCCAGCTGGCCTGCGGATAGTGATGCGCGAGCGCCTCTTCCAGGGATTGCCAGACGCGCGGGGCCGCATCGAACAGCACCTCGTCCAGGTAATACAGGCCATGGCGCACCTCATCGAGGACGCTGGGCGCCCGGTGATGGACCTCGTCCGTCTGCCAGAGGCATTCAATCTCGGCAGCAATGCGGGCATCCAGGCGCCGCCGCTCGGCCGGTTCGAGCACGCCACTGTCCCGGGCGGTCAGCGCGTGAGAGAGGCCATGCAGCTTTTCCAGCACGGTGCGCCGCAAGGCTTCGGTGGGATGCGCCGTCAGGACCGGCGCGATGCTCAGCTGATTCAGCAAGGCCTGCAGGGCAGCGGGAGAAACCCCCTGCCCGACCAGGCCCCCGATCACCGCGTCCAGCGAACCTGCAGGCGCCGGCGCCTCTGCCTCCTGCCCCCGCTGCCGGATGCGACGCACGCGATGGTGCTGCTCAGCCAGATTGACCAGCTGGAAGTAGAGCGTGAAGGCACGCAGCACCTGAGCCGCCGTGGCCGTGTCGAGTTCGGCGATCGCCGCTTCGAGGCGCGCCCGCAGGGCCTGGTCGTCCGGCGTGGCGCGCAGCTGCTTGAAGCCGAGGCGAAGTTCCTCTTCGCGTGCATACACTTCGGGACCCGCCTGCTCCCGCAGAACCTGCCCCAGCAGGTTTCCAAGGTAGCGAATGTCCTCACGCAAGGGCTGATGCTTGCGTTCGTTTTCCCAGGGGGTCAGTTGCATCGCCAGGTCTCCCGGCCGATCGGCCCGTGGGCAGAAACGCCCACGACCATGCTACCGCACCAGGCCCTCGCCCGGCGCGGGCAAGCCGGCCGGGCGAGGAGACACGAACGAGGCGAGAGCGGTTCAGGACTTGACGGCGCGATACACGTCGATCCGGCCGTGGCCGAAGTACTTGTTGAATGCCGAACCGCCCAGCGGGGTGGCCGTCTGTTCGATCCGTTGCTTGACTTGCTCGAAGGTCCAATCCGGATGCAGATCACGCAGCAAGGCCGCCAGGCCGGCCACATGCGGGGTGGCCATGGAGGTGCCGCTCATCCAGCCGTAATCGCGCACCGGGTGCATGCTGGCGTGGCTCGGCACGGTCGAAACGATGTTGTCGCCTGGGGCGGCCACCGAGATCCAGTCGCCGAAGGAGGAAAAGGAAGCCCGCGTGTCGTCAGAGCGAGTCGCCCCGACCGCGATCACGCCCGGAAAGGCGGCCGGATAGAGGATGTCCTCGTGGCCACTGTTGCCCATGGCCGCCACCAGCACCGCACCCTTGCCCTGTGCGTACAGCACGGCGTCGCGCACGACCGGGTTCGGGGTGGGCGACCCCAGGCTCATGCTCAGCACCTGCGCCCCCTGGTCGACCGCATGGACGATGCCGGCCGCCACGCTGGCCA
The DNA here is from genome assembly GCA_035285325.1 of Candidatus Sericytochromatia bacterium. Lineage (NCBI taxonomy): Bacteria > Bacillati > Candidatus Sericytochromatia > Candidatus Sericytochromatia bacterium. Next base: position 1,066 of record JAYKJB010000038.1, on the reverse strand, counting down.
CGTCGCCGTACCCGTAGTCGGAGACCACCTTCTCGGCCAGAATGCGACAATTCGGAGCCACCCCGACCACGCCCACCCCATTGTTGGCGCTGGCCGCCGCGATGCCGGCCGCGTGGGTCCCGTGCCCGTGGCCATCGTGCGGTTCATCGTTGTGCTTGAGGGTGTCCCGTCCTTTCACGACCCGGGAAAGGCCATCGGCCGTCGCCAGGTCAGGGTGCGTCCAGTCCACCCCGGAATCGAGAATCGCCAGCATCACCCGGGGGCTGCTCGTGGTGATGCGGTGGGCCGCTTCCAGTTGCAGCTTGGCCACGGCCCACTGGCGAGGGGCCAACGGGTCAGGGCCCGTCGCGGCCGGCCCAAAGGCTGGAGCAGCCGGCGGTCGCGGCGCCTCCGGCACCAGGGCGATCGCCTCGTCGAAGGCCACTTCGGCCACCGCCGGGTCGGCCTGCAGGCGGGCCCGCAGTTGCGCAGGCTCAGGCGTCCCGGCCTGCCGACGCCAAGCACGCCAGCCCATTTTGGCGAGCAGGGGCTGCTCGCCAGCCAGTTCTCGCAGGCCATGGGCGGCCGCCAAGCGGGTGCCCGCGACCTGAGCCGCATCGGGCTTCAGCTTCACGAACAAGACTTCGGGGGTGGCTCGCTGCCGGGCGAGCAGGGGCTGCCCCTCCCGCCAGCGCACGCCGGGCGTGGGATGGCCGCAAGCCACCAGCGTGGCAGCCAGCAGCAGCCACGGAACCAGACGAACGGACACACGGGCCCCCTTCCAGAGCGATGGAACGACCCGGAGCTTGTCGGGGAAGCGACCGACAAAAGGCCAACAAAACCCTAAAACAGGGTTAAGCCTTGATTAAACAAACCCAGACCTGAAGTCAACGGGGAGTGGGAGGGGCTGCGGGGCGCTCCGGCAACGCATAGCGCCCCACCGCTGCCTGGTAGGCGGCTCGCGCTCGCTGATGCTCGGCCAGCGCGTCCACCTCGCGCACGGCGGCCTCGGCCGCCACCTGTTCGCGCAGGTTGACCTGGAACATGGAGCCCTCTCCCAGGCGCAAGCGTTCAGCCTCGGCCTGGG
>JAYKJB010000037.1 GCA_035285325.1 Candidatus Sericytochromatia bacterium | reverse complement strand
CGCGCTCGCTGATGCTCGGCCAGCGCGTCCACCTCGCGCACGGCGGCCTCGGCCGCCACCTGTTCGCGCAGGTTGACCTGGAACATGGAGCCCTCTCCCAGGCGCAAGCGTTCAGCCTCGGCCTGGGCCAGGCGCTCGGACACCTCTCGTTCCCGGCGCGCGGCTTCGGCGCGGCGCACGGCCGCCCTCACGCCGGAGCCAGCGTCGCGCACCTCCGCCTGCACGCGATCCCGCACAAACCGGGCTTGAGCCTCCAGGCCGACCACCTGCGCCTCGGCCTGCGCGATCCGACCACGCGGCGTGCGGGCGATCAGGGGCACTTCCAGGGAGACGCCCGCTTCGAGTTCCGGCGTGGCACGTCCCGGGTCACCGGCTCCCAGGTCCTGCGAGCCGGCGAGTGACAGGTCCATGGCGGGCGCCAGCTGATTCTCCGCCAGCGTCAGTTCGACCCGCGCCTGCGTGAGCAGGGCCTGGAGTCGCTGCGGCTCCGGACGAAGCCCCAACGCCGCCGTCAGGTCCGCTTGCAGCGCGCCGGAGGCGATCGCCTGCGCCGGCGGAAGCACGCCGGGCAAACGAGCAGCCTCTGGCAGGTGGGGAGCCCCCCCCTCATCCCGCCAGAAAAGCGACAGTTCGATGGCCGCCTGTTCGAGCCCTCGTTCGGCCTGCGCCAGCTGGCCCAGCCGTTGTTGCACGACCCGTTCGTTTTCCTGGCGTTCCAGAGCCGGCAAGGCCCCCGCCCGAACGGCGGCGGCCAGGTCGGCGTCGCGGCGCTGCGCCAGTTGCAGCCAGCGGCGGGCGATCGCGGCGCGCTGCCCCGCCGCCACCCAGTCCCAATAACGCACCGCCGCCTGACGAGCGGCCTCCAGTTGCTGAATGCGCAGCTGAGCCTGGGCGACGTCCACGGCAGCCTCGGCCCGAAGCAGATCGGCTCGCCGCCGATCGATCGGCCCATTGCGCCAGAGCGGAAGGTTCATCCCGGCGCGCCACTCGCCCCCCTCGTTGGTGACGAGTTTGCCATCGTAGGGGGCAAACTGGCCCTGACCACGACGCCAGCCGCCAAACAGCGCGGCCCCCCAGAAGGGCGTGGCCTGCTCCAGGCTCGTATCGACGCGCTGATGGGGATACTGGGCCGTCGGCAGAACGGTCGCGCGGGTCCGCCAGGCCGGATCGAAGGCCCCTTCCGCCGCCGTCCGCAGCGACTCGGCGGCGCGCAGCTCCGCGCGGGCCGCCTGCAGTGGCGGATAGGAAGCCTCCAGGCTGCCCAGCAAGGCCTCGGGCGGCAGCGGAGCCAGGGCGATGGCCGCAGGTACCACCAGCCAGGCACAGGGAAGGGCCGTGAAGACAGACAGCGCGCGCCCGATCATTTGCGCAGCCGCTTGCTCGGGGCATCCAGCTTGGGTTCCTGTGTCGGCGCTTCCCCCACGTAGTTGGGCGGGAAGGCATTGAACTGACGCCACAGCTCGTATCCCAGCGCGACCACATCCAGCAACACCCACACGTTGGCCTGCACCCCTTGGCGCAGGATGGCCGGCTCCGGCCAGGGTGCGCCGTCCTCCGGCACGATCAGCGCGCGGAAGCGCCCCTCGCCGTCATCCGTCGTCTCGACGAAGGCGACCCGGCCGCCGAAAGTGCCAATCGCGGCCTCCGGCCAGCCCGAGAACTGGATGGCCGGGAAGCCCTCGAACTGGATCCGCACCGTGCGACCGGGCCGCACCAGCGGCGCATCATTGCCTGCAATCCAGGCCTCGACCGCCCGGTCACGCGTCTCCGGAACCAGCATGACCAGTGGGTCTCCCGCCTTCACCAGCCCCCCGATCTCGAAGGCCGCCAGGCGAAACACCGTGCCATCCCGAGGGGCCGTCACGGCCTGGGCCGCCTGACGGGCGCGCCGCACCTCGAGGCGTGCCAGTTCAGCCCGCGCATTTTCGGCGTCCGCCCGGGCCCCGGCAGCGCCCCCCCGCGCCTCCTCCAGGGCTGCCGTGCCGTCGGTTTCGACGCGTGCCAGATCGGCTGCCAGGGCGCTCTGCTCGGCCTGAGCGGCCGCCAGGGTGGCCGCCGCACGAGCTCGTTCCGTGATGGCGCGCGTCAGCTCCAGCTCCGCCAATTCCACCGCCCGATCGGCCGCGAGACCGCGCGTGCGCAAGGCCCACTGGCGGTCCCGATTCAACTTGGCCGTCGTTTCCGTCGCCCGCGCCGCCGTCAGGGCCTCGTCGGCGGCCCGCGTGCGCAGATCGGCCATGCGCTTGCGCTCGCCAGCCGCGCGAATGGCCCGCTCCCGCGAAGTGCCCAGGGCCTGGGCACGCGCGTTCAAGGCCCGCTGACGCCCGTCGGCCGCCGCGATGCGTTCCCGCACAGCGGCCAGTTCGCGCTCCAGCCGGGCCACGAACTCCGGATCGACATCGCGCAATTCCACCAGGGGTTCTCCTGCCCGCACCCGGCTTCCCTCTTGCACGTGCCAGCGCTGGACCCGCGCCTCCACCGGCGCTTCGACGAGCTGCTGGCGGGCCATGGGGGCAAAGGCGATCACGCGCCCCTTGGCCGATGCCGTCTGCCGCCAGGGCGCAAAGGCCAGGGCCAACGCAATGGTCAGCCCCCCGGCGATCGCCGCTTTGGCCAGGCGCCTGGATGATTCCGGGGTGCGCACGGCCTCCAGGGCACGAAAGGCACTCAGCTCGGGCGCCCAAGGCGGGGTCCTGGAGGGACTCATGCGTGCCTCCCGGGACCGAGCCGCACCAGCAACCCCTGATCGAGCCGGTACACGATCGGCAGGCGAGCCAGCACGGCCTCATGGCGACTCAAGACCACCAAGGTCCAGGGGGCGCGAGGTTCCATCAGCGCGTCCAGCGCCAGCTGACGCGCCTCGCCGTCGAGGATGTCGAGTACCTCTTCCACCACGATCAGGCGCGGCCCCCCGGCGATGGCCCGGGCGACCAGCAGTCGCGCCGCCTCACCGGCAGAAAGCGGCGCGCCGCTGGTGGCCAGCGGGGTTCCCAGCCCATCCGGCAGCTCCTGGATGGTCTCCCACAGGCCAACCGCCTGCAGCGTGGTTCGAAGGTGAGAAAGTTCGATGTCCTGTCGTCCCACGCGCAGGTTTTCCAGCACGCTGCCCGCGAAGACCCCATCGGGACGCACAAGGGCCACGGCCCCCCGCACGGAACGTACGTCGAGATCGCGCATGTCGTGGCCATCAAACTCCAGCGCCCCGGCGGCAGGTTCGCGCAAACCGGCCAGCAATTCCCCCAACACGCCCAGGCCCGCACCGGTGGCCCCGGTGATACCCATGCGCGCGCCCGGGACCAGGCCCACGTCAGCGTGCTGCAGGACGAGGGCATCCCCGCGCGATAACCGCAGCGCACTGAGGCGGATGGCGAGCCCGGCCGAGCTCGGGGGCAATGGTACGCCATCCGTTCGTTCGAGCGGCAAGTCCAGCAACGTGCCCAGCTTGTCGACGTTGGCCAGCGCGTCGTAATAGGTTTCCAGTTGCTTGGCCAGCTTGACCAGCCCCGTCACCACGGCTGAGAGCACGAACTCGGAGGCCACCAGCTGCCCCAACGTGATCTGGCGGCTGACCACCAACCAGCCGCCAACGCCAAGCAGCAGGGCACTGGCCACCGCCTGGAACGCCAGCAGACCGGTCAACTGGCGAAACAGAATGCGCCAGTGGTCCTGCCGCGACAAGAGCCAGTCCTGAGCCAAGGCGTTGGCCCGTTCGATCGAAAGGCGCACCGCCCCGTCCGAGCGAAACAGGTCCGGATGACCGGCGAGTTCTTCCAGCCACGCGGCCATGTCGAACTTGGCCTTGGATTCCTTCAGCGCCGTCTGGGTGGCCCGATGACTCGTGAAGCGCAGCAACACTGCGAGACCAGCCACCACGAACAAGCCGAACTGAAGCAGCAGGGGGTGGTAGACCGCCATCAGCAGCAGACCGATGAGCGTCTGCAAGAGCACCGCGAGGCCATCCAGGAGCAACTCACTGAAGGCCTTCTGGAGCGCAAAAACCGCGAAAAAGCGGTTCAACAATTCAGGCCCGTGGGCCTGGTCGAAAGCCTCACGCCGCACGCGGGTCAGGCGCAAGGCCAGATCCGCCGCCGAATGGATGAACAGTCGCCGCTGCAGCAATTCCACCGTGAGCGCCTGGCCGGCCAGCATCACTCCCAACAGGCCCAACGCAGCGAGCAGCAGCGCACTGAGCACCAGCACAGGCTGCATCAGGTTCGTGAACGCGATGGAATTGACCAGCGCCTGCACCGCCAGGGGCACTGCCAGGCCAAGCACGCCGGCCGCCACCGCGTAAGCCAGGATCAGGAGCAACTCCCGCCGGTGAAGCCGGAGCAGGGCCCACAGACGCTGCAGCGGCGTTTCCGCCCCCATCAGTGGATCGAGCGGAGCTCCCACGGCGTCGGCATGACTCTGGATGGTCGAGAGTGATGGCGAACTCATTTAGGCCTGGCTAGACCGCGCGAAGGCGGGGAGAGTTCCGGCGTTCAGCATAGCACGGCGCTTGCCTCGTGAGCGCTTGCGCCCTTCACGGGTTGCACAGGTCGCAACGCCCCGGGTCAGCCGTGCGTTCACCGTTGGGATAGGGTCTGCGCCGCGTGTGTTCACAGCGCAAGCAACCCTCCAGTTCCTCCAGGGGGAGACGCGTGGGCTGCCCACACCAGCCGCAAGGCAGGCCGGGGATGACCTCCAGCAGCGCAAATCCAGGCGTCCCGCAGGCGTCACAGATGGACTGAAGCCGCGCCACCAGATCAAGGGCAGCCAAGCGGATGGCTTTCTGACGAGTCGGGTTGAGATGGGCCCGCATATCCGTTTCGAGCAACATCGACCGCCCCATGCCACGAGGCAGGGCGCGCGCCAATGCCTCATCCAGCGCGGCCGGTGTCACGATGCCCTTGGCCACCACGCGGGCAGTGGCAGGATCTGGACCATCCCGCACGATCAAGCCGTGCTCGGGAAAACCCACGCGCTCAGCAAAGGCCCAGGCGGCCTCCGGGTTCGAAATGACGGCATGGGAAAAGTTGGTCGCCGTGGTGAAGGCGCTGGCCACGATCGTGAGCTCCAGCCTGCGATCCAGCAAGACGAACAGCTCGCGGTTAGCCGCCAGGAAGGGGGCCATCGGATGCGGCCCGAAACTGCCCTCGCTGGCCAGTGCCAGGTCAGCGCCCGTCAGCGCCAAGGCGGCTTCTGCCTTGGCAATTGCCGTCTCGCGCTGATCGCCTGGTCGAGGGACTTCCCCCGTGAAGGTCCCGAAGTCATCCGTGTCCACGCCCTCGGCTCGGACCAGGGTGATTCCCAGCGCCTCTTGCAACAGCGGGGCGAGCAAGTCAACCTTGCCGTGTTGGGTGGCCATGACGGCCGTCCGTCCGGCAAAGGGCGAGCCGGTTGAAGGCCCGGCGACGCGCGCCGGGCTTTCTGAGGTGGCAGACATCGTCACTCCCCCTGGGCCTTGCTGTAGCAGGCCACGCCATCGGCATGGCGCAGCTTCTCCACATGCATCCACGAAACGTGCTGACCAATCTGTTTAAGTAGCATCACAACATCATCTTCAGAAACCGCAGAGTCGGCCACATAGCGACAGCGGTGCCAGTCCACCAGCATGATGTCAGGGGCCGGTCCAGGGTACACCTTGGTGCCACGATTGGAGATCATCGCGAGCGCAAACGGACCGATGCGCGCCGGCAACTGGGGAATGCCGCGATGTTCGACGAAGACATCGACGCCACGCACCTCCCAGACTGAGCTGGAGGCCGCATCTGGCGTCGCCGGGGCCTGGGCGACCACCCGACTGGCCTGTTGTGGGACGGCCAGCTGACTCTCCACGGGCAACGCCGCCACGATGGCATCCGCAAAGGCCTCGGTTCCGCAAGTTCCGCCCAGATCACGGGTCCGCACGCCGTCCGCCAGCACGCGACGAAGGCCTTCCTCGACCCGTGCCGCACACGCGTGATGCCCCAGATAGCGCAGCATCTGGACGGCCGACAGCAACAGGGCGGTGGGGTTGGCCAGGCCAAGGCCCGCAATATCCGGAGCCGTGCCGTGCACCGCCTCGAAAACGGCGACCTCCCGGCCGATGTTGCCGGCTGGGGCCACCCCCAGGCCGCCCACCAGGCCAGCCGCAAGGTCGGAGATGATGTCCCCGTAGAGGTTCGGCGTCACCAGCACGTCGAAGCGCTCAGGCTGGGTCACCAGTTGCATGCAAGCATTGTCCACCAGAATATCGTCCGCCTTGATGTCCGGGTATTCGGCCGCCACTTCCTGGAAGCAGCTGAGGAACAGGCCATCCGACAGCTTGTGGATGTTGGCCTTGTGCACGCACGTGACGCGCCGCCGCCCCCACGTGCGTGCCAGCTCGAAGGCATAGCGCGCCACCGCCAGGGAGCCAGGCCGGGTGATGACCTTGAGGCACTGAACCACCTCGGGGGACTGGCGATGCTCGATGCCGCCGTAGGTGTCCTCGATGTTTTCGCGCACGATCACCAGGTCGACGTCGTCAAAGCGGGTCTTCAAGCCAGGCAGGGAGCGCACCGGTCGGACGTTGGCATAGAGGTCCAGCGCTTTGCGAATCGTCACATTGACGCTCTTGTGCCCAGCACCGGAGGGCGTGGCCGTGGGTCCCTTGAGCGCCACGCGGTGCCGCTGAATGGCGGCGAGGGTCTCGGCAGGCAGACCGTTGGCAGCCCGCTCGATGCTGCCCAGGCCGGCTTCGTGCCACTCCCAGGCCAAAGGCGCCCCAGCGGCCTCCAACACACGCACCACGGCCCGTGTGATCTCCGGCCCGATGCCGTCACCGGGAATCACAGCGACCGTGGTCAGGCACGACGAGGCGTGCGCATCGGAAGCTTGTTGCGTCTGCATGAGGGGGACCTCCTTCAATCTCGGGGCAAGCCACCGCGCTCGGACAGGCGCTGTGGCTGAGGGATGACAAGCGTTTCGAACTGGCCACTGCCGGGTTCGAAGGCCAGGATTCGCGACTCATCTTCATCGTGAAGCCAGGCGTGCAGGCGCACCTGGGCCTTGTCGACGGCCTCACGCAGGCGCGGATGGGTCAACAGGTGCTCGATCTGAACCAGCACGTGTTCCTGCAGGGCCACCTCCCACAAGGCTTCGCCTGAGAGGTGCAAGTAATGACGGCGCAGCAGGGCGCGGGTGCTCGCGGCATGAGCCGACCACCTGCGCTGAGCTTCGCTGGGTGCCAGCTCGGCGGGCAGCAGCAGGCTTCGCAGGGCCTGACAGCGCGAGTGACCACACACCACCACATCCCGAACCCCGCGATGCGTCACCGCGTGAGCGATCGAGGCGGCAATGGGTTGGGGGGCGGCCTCGTATGGCGGCACCACATTGCCGTGGCTCACGATGCGAATCAGACCAGACCAGCCTGAGGCCGGCTCGCCCGGCAGGGCCGGTGGCGCATCCGAACAGCCGATGAAGAGGCACGGACGAGAAACGTTATCGGCGAGCGCGGGCTCGAACCAGGCGTGCATGAGGGGTTCCTCCACTAACTTTCCAGCAATAGCGGCTCGCCGCCTGCCAAGCAGCTACCGGCCAGCAGCCAGCGCCCCAGCCCAGCGGAACTGAGACGATAAAAAGAACGCTGCCCCGCGCGACGCAGATCGACCAGTCGATGGGCACGCAGCAAGGCCAGGTGCTGACTGACGGCCGAGCCGTCGAGACCGAGGGTGTGCCCGAGGGTGCCGACGTCGTACTCCGAGTCGAGCAACAACTCGATGATCCGCAAACGCACGGGATGAGACAGGACCCGCAACAATTGGCTGAAACGGACGAAGGACTTCTCTTTCATCTGCCTCTCCATGTATGCCATTCTCCATATATATATTTATCTATATATATGGAGAATGGTATCAAAAAAACGGCCCCTGTCAAGGGGTATAAAACGGCTGGTGGATTGACTTCACGACGAATACTCGCATACATATATATAAGGAGGCGCGTGTGTCATGCCCCATCGCAAGATCGCTGCTCGGGAACTGGCGGAGCTGTTCGGCGTGCTATCCCACCCCGAACGGTTGCAGATAGTTGAGGAATTGCGTCAGGGCGAACTGGATGTGGCGAGTCTCCAGACCATCCTGGGGGTCAGTCACGCCAAGACCTCACGTCAGCTGGCCATTTTGCGGGCACAAAGGCTGGTGGCCGAACGCCAGGAAGGCCGCCACGTGTTTTACCGGCTGACGGATCGCGGCCTTGCCATCTGGATCGCCCAGGGACTGGACTTCATCCAGACGAGCCGCTTCACGCCCGAGGATGTTCGCGAGGCCGCGCGACGCTCCCAGGCCGACTGGCTGGGCCCCGCTCCCAACCAATGAGCGCGACGAGGGGACAAACTGGGCGCCGATCTGAAAAAACGAGGCGGACACCCGCTGGGCGAAGGATGTCACCGCCAGCGCCCCGCGGCTGGGGGAGCAGGGCGGGAGATGCCGGCCGGGCTCCCGTAAGCGTCGCGATCGGAATTCAGGCGGCTTTCAGTCGCCCACGCAGGGCCAGCAGCGCCGTCTGCAGGCCCTGTGCCCCCAGGCCGAGGGCGGACGCCAGGGCATTGACCTCGCCCGGCGCATAGCGCTGCCCCATCAGCTCGTTGAGATAGAGAAATTTCTCGGCAGACACCGCCATGGCACTGGCTGGATCGTTGTAGAAGGTGCGCGTGAACTCGGCGAAGTCTTCCACCGGGTCGGTCGCGCCGTAGTCACTGACGATGCGAGCGCGCTGCCCGACCTGGACCCCAGGGTCCTTGTAATAGCGGCGTTCCAATCCCCCCACCCGGGCATAACCGTCCGCCAGGCTGCCGTCCTGCTCGCGCCAGTTCGAGAGGGCGGACCATTCGGCCATCAGCTTCTTTTCGTGAGCCGTCGCGGCCGCGGCCGTCATCCCACTGCGCCCCCCTAGCTGGATCGCATGACCGGACTCGTGGATCAAGGTGCCCTCGGCCATGGAGACCCCCACCGCCTCGTCGGCATTGTGCATCCGCATGGCATCGTCGAACAGGACGATCAGATCCTTGCTCCCGGAATCAGCGGTGCGATAGCCCATCGTGCCGCCCTGGTAAGCAGAGGAACCGGGCTTGTAGTACATGATCGCCTTGCTGCCCGCACGGGTCACGCTCGCGGCCTGGCCGACCGGCGCGCTGGGAGCGCCCATGTTGACGTAGGTGGTGCCGGCTAGCCCCGGCGGCAGCTCGCCATTCCCGGCCATGCGGTGCAACGCGTTGTACAGCTGCGAGACCCCCTGGGCCGACCAGTCCTTGACCAGTGGGTCCCGACCGCGCGCCCAGGTTTGGCTGGCCGGGTAGTGCCCCGCCTCGCGATGCACCGTCACGCCGAAGCGCTGCGTGATGGCCTTCGCCAGGCGCCCCACCACGGTGCGGTGCTGCTCCGCGGGCAAACCCGTCAGACCGGCAAAGGCCTCGCGGCGCAGGGGCTCGGGCAGGCGAGCCAGATCGGCCACGAAGTTGGCCTTCTGCTGCATCGTCATCCCGCGCGTGAGCTCTCCGACCAGCGGTCGGGATGCCCCCGCGAGCTGGCTGACCTGGGTCTCCAGGGTCTTGGTCAGATGCTGGTCGAAATCCAGCAAGGTCGCCCCGCGGGCGGAAAGACTCGCCACGGCCTCCTGGCGCTGCGCGTCGGGCAGCACGCGCAGGCGATCGCGCAACAGACGGGTCTGCTCGGCCCGCGTGAGCGCCTCTGGATAGCGCGGCTGGGCCGTCTTCAACGCCGCATCGGGAACGTCGAGCGCCGCCAGCGTCTTGGGAGATACTCCCAGCTCGCGCAGGATGCGCCGGTTGACCGTGGCATCGAGGTCATAATAGTTCGTCTGGCCCGCCCGCAAGGCCTCGTTGACGGTCTTCACCAGGGTCTTCAGGTTACGCGGATCCTCACTGGTCATATCGCGCAGCAACGAGACGAGCAGGCGGCTGTCGACTTCCCCCTTGGGCAACACCACCCCGGCGTCCATCAGCAACTGGCGGGTCACGCGGTCGCGCAGCAGCGCGACATCCTGACCGCTCGCCGCCTGGGCGGCAACCTTGAGATAGCGGCCGCTCTGGCCGGTGGCGAAGCGATCGGTGAAGCCACGCAGCGACTGGAGCTCCTTGGCGGCCAGGCCCTGCCGCTCGAAGCGCTGGAAGAACGGGGCCGCCACGCCCCGCTCGGCGTACAGCATGCGTTCGGCCTCGAGCGTGAGCGGGGCTGCGCCCGTGAGGCCCTTCGCCAGCCCCGTGTTGATGCCCCGCACCGCATCGGCAAGGTCGTAGTGGCTGCCAAAGGTCTGCAGGTAGCGGCGCGTGCCGGCCATCTCCGCCACCGGCATGCTCGCCGTCACCTGAATGCCGTGCGCCCCCAGGTAGTTGGCGTGCACGATGCCGCGCACGTCCTGCACCATCTGCAAGCGCAAGGGGTGCGCATCCGGTGTCTTCAAGAAGGCCTCGAAGGCGTCTCGCGTGAGCCCGGGCTTGGCCTTGGCCAGACGCGTGAAATGAAAATCGCGCACCTTGCCGCGCACATCGGTCACGAAACGGTGCCACATCTCCCGATCAGCGCGCACGGCGTCAAAATTGATGTTGTCCGGATCGACCGCGGCACGGACCTGGCGCATCTGCTCAGGCGTGTTGCCCGCGACCCGCCATTCGGTCGGCTTGACCTGCGCCCCGCGCGTGACGCGTTCGGAGGGCGCCCCCCCGTTCAGGCCACGTTCCACCTGCGACTCACGCACCACCGGCTGAGCGGCCCGCACCCGCTGAATGGCGTGGCGAATCACCTGCCCGGCGGCCCAGCTGGTCGCGTACCCGGCGGCCGTATCCACCAGCTGGCGGGCCGTGCCGTCGGCGATCGCCTCGAGCTCATCCTCGCTGCCGGCCCGGGCAAAGCGAACCGTCGGGAACACCACCGTCGAGGCCGCCAGCCCTACCCCCACCAGGCGCATCAGGCCCGGAGAGATCGCACCGAGCGCGACCCCGCCGGCCATCATCGCCAGCGGCGCCAGCTTGCGAGCGGGGTTCGCCCGCCACTCGGCCACCTGTTGCTGGAGCGTGGCCACCGGATGGGCGATGGCCTGAGCCGTGCGTTGCAGCTTGTCGATCGCCGCGCCGGGCAGCTCCGTCAGGGTTTCTCCCCAGCCCTGGCCGACCTTGGCCAGCCCGGATTTGCGGGCAAAAGGCGGTGAAACCGGCTGGGCCATCCGCAACGGCTGGTTGAATGCAACGCTCATGATCCCACCTGCCTGCCCGGCCCCCCGGCGGGGCCCACCCGATCGTTATCGGGGCGAGGCGCGGTGATTCGATAAAAATCATGTTGTACTGGCAGAAACTTTTATTTAAGGTAGCGCCACGCGCTGGTCGCCGCCGTGAGCGCGGGGCCAGGTCAGGCCGGTGATGGTGACCAGCAAGCAGGCGATACGGGCCAGCGCAAGACAACGAACAGCGCCGGTACCGCGTGGAGCGGACCGGCGCTGGCAGAGAAGAAAGGTGAAGCGGATCAGGGCGCCTTGGCGAACCAGACGTCTTCGGTGGCCTTGGTTTCACCGTTCTGAACAAAGCTCGAACGCATCAGGTCTTCGCCCCGAGCGTTCTTCTGCAGATTCATCTGCACCGACAACTCGCTGATGCCCTGTTCGGCCAGCGACTTCAGCTCACCCGCCTCGACCTTGGCATCGCCGTCATCGACCCAGGTTTTCAAGCCCTCGAGCTCCTGGCCCGTGAGTTTGCCGTCGCCGTTCGCGTCGTGCCGGGCCAGCTTCACGTAGCCATTGTCAAACTTGCCCCCCTGATCGCCGAACAGGCGCGAACCGTCGATTTCCCCGTTGCCGGCCGCGGCTCGGCTGGCCCCACCGTCGCGATCATCCACCAGCATCGCATCGCCCTGGCCGTCCATCCATTCGACGTTTTCCTTGCGGCCATCGCCGTCGAGGTCGAACGAGACCGTCTTCCCCACCTGCGAGTCGATCCGCTGCTTGGCCGTCGACACGCCAGTGGTGCCGAGCTTGCCGTCACCGTTGAGATCCAGCATGACCGGTGAGATGAGCTGGGTGCCGATGACCTTGTGCTTGACGCCCGACGGGGACGACGAATCAGAAAGGGAAGACGAATCGCTATCCGTGCTGGATGATGGGGACGCCCCATCAAGCTCGATTTCCCCCCCCTCGCCGGAGGTGAAAACCGGGTTCTTCCGGTGGCCAGCGACGCCCAAACTCTGATTGTCGGTGACAGAGGCAGTGTCGAGGCTGCCCACGATCCGGCCATCCATGGAGAGGGCCAGGGTCTTGCCATCCGGGATGCGCGCATCAAGCACCTCCGCCGGCGCGATCGCGAGCAGCTTGCGGGCCGCTTCGACCGTCTGGGGCGAGACGGCGTTGGGCCCGAAGGCGCTCGGGTCCCCCCCGATGCCCTGCACCTGCCCCGTCAGGATGCCCAGGTAATCCCGCACCGAATGCGGGGAGGCGAGCAGATTACCCACCAGGAAAACGCCCTCGGAATCGGCAGGCGACGAGCGGTCCGGACCCTGGCCAGCGACCGGGTCCGGGGGGCAATCGAGGGCGCCCCCGCTGCCAGACAACTCCTGACCGGATCCTCCAGCCGGATCGACCGGGCTGTCCGAAGCGGCATTGCCAGCCTGGGGCAACGAGGCGGGCGCGTCACCGGCTCCAGTCGACGGAGTCGTCGGCTTGGCGAAGTTGGCACGCACGTCCTGATACACCTTCTGCTCGGCGGCGGACATCTCACCATCGGCCAGGAAGGTCTGTCTCAGGTTATCGAGCGCGCGCAGCTCTTCCGCGTCGAGGTTCACGTTGTCGATGTCGGCGCGCGGCGGTGTGGCCACCGCAGGCGTCTCAGCCTGCACGGTGTCGCCAGTGGCCGGGATCGGTTCGGCGGCAGCCGGCGGGGCCACCGCCGCGGGTGGCGTGGTGACCGTGGGTGCAGCGTCAGCCGGTTGGGCCGGGGCGACTGGCGAGACGGGCGAGGGGGCGACGTTGATGGTGGTCATGTCGGATTCCTCTGGACGCGGTACGACACGAATATCGTGACGACGGAGGAAAGAGGACGCGAACAAAACCAAGTTCGATCAATTCTTTAATGGGGAATTTACAATTCGGGTTGAAACATACCCCGGATAGCGGCGGTCACCTTTATAAGCCCCCAGCCCAGGCTAGTTGCGGGCGGACGGTACACCCGCGTTCCCGCCCTCAGCGACGCAAAAATAACAGGATGGGAGCTCCAAGAGGTGGTAGTTGAATCCGGTCTGCCAATTTGTATGCTGTATTCCTCTGGAGTACAGGTAATAACCTCGAAGAGGCTTCCGGACAACGCGTTTGCAACAATATCGCATCATACGTGCAATGACTGAGTGTCTTTTCGTAATGCTTCAACTCCCGCTCAAAAAGACTGATTCCAGGGTGGAACCACAGGGGAAACCCGATGGGGGGCGCTTGACCCAACTGGGCATAGATAGGGGACATTTCAGAAATATTGAGCACCGCGGGTGCCTTCCCAAATGCGCCTTTTCTACGCTCCAACTCATCCAGCAACCACGTCAGCTTCTTGGTGGTTTCCTCCGGAGCCAGTACCGGTCCTTGAAAAGCGGTCAAACGGTTTCCAAAAGGGACCAGCCGGGGCTGCGATGGCAGCGACAACGGCAAGCCCCCCAGAGTGCCATGGGCCTGATAGTTCAGGGTCAATTTCCAGACGAAGCGAGCGTTCGCGAAGGCTGGCAGGCAGAAAAACATCAGCACCCATGTCACCAACACAAGCAGGGGCAAACGATGTCGCGACGTTCCCGTAAAAAGCTCGAACAAGACCAAGGGCACGAAGCCGACGGCATAGAAATGCATGGGCAACTGCCCACTCAGGTGACTCGTCATGGCCCCAGCCCCAAAAAACATCGCGGCCACCAGCAGACGCAAGCTATCGCGCTGCAGTGCCAAAACCATCACCAGGGTGCCCGTCGAGGTGAGCAACAAGAACAGAAAGTAATAGGCCGTGATGCCTTGACGCAGGACTGCGTGAGGAGGCTGTCCATAGTTGAACCAATAGGCAAACGCCTGCATATCTGTGGCACTTGCCGTGATGAGCACGGGCAAGAGGGCGCTGCCCCAAAAGACCCCAAGACGCCCCATCAGGCGACGAAGCCGCGGCGCGCTGGATGCATTCGTGTGGGATATCAGGATCGTCTCAAAGTCCGTTCCCCACGCAACCAGCCCCACCAGGCAGGTACCGATCCCCAAGGCGATCGCCCCGAAATCCTGCTTGGTCAACACACACAAGCCTGCCATCAGGCCAGCGGTCACCACCGCCCCGAACGAGTCCCCCAGGGCCAGAACCGACACGACGAACAAGCCAAGCAGAGCAGTGGTGTTGTACCAGGGATGAAAGCTCAGGCCGGACAAATATAACCCGGCAAAGGAAACAAGCGATAGAGCCACGCAGGCACGCGATGCGCGAAGGCGCCACAGCAAGGCCTGCAGGGCAGCCAGGGTCGCGGCGGAGATGGTCAACTGACACGCCACCAAGCTCGACCAGACGGGCCCCAGCCATTTGAAAAACAGGGCTGGCAATAGGAAAGAGACCGGGCCGACGGGCATGCCGAAGTCACGATAAGGAACCTGACCGCAGTAAAGTCGATAGGCACCTTCAAAAATAATCGGAAAATCGCCGTGGCCACCAGAATAAAGTTCGGTTCGCTGGGTCGACAGTGCGACGAGAAAACCCACGCAGGCGATCAAGACGCCATAGGTCAGGCCGTCTCCCGGTAATACCAACTGCAGCATCCGCCGTCTCATAGGTAATCGTCGTCTCCCGAACGCGGCATACGGAAGTTCCTGAACCTCCCGCTGCCCGATTTTTCTGTCAAGCCCTGTCGCAGAAGGGTGGGGCGCCCGCACGAGCCACGCGGCGCAACATCCAGCGGATCGGGCTAAGCGCTTCCCCCTGCGAGACTTTGCCTGAATTTTTCCGCGTCCCAGTCCAGTAATTCCGCCATCTGAGCGGGCATCAGG
>JAYKJB010000036.1 GCA_035285325.1 Candidatus Sericytochromatia bacterium | reverse complement strand
GGGGGTGGTGCCATTCGTCATGAGGGTCCTCCTTCTCCGGCGCAAGGCCAGCAGAAATACATCTTCAGGAGCTCACCGCGGGCGGCGAAGCGCTAGCACTATAAACCGGGCCTTGCCGCAGGGCAAGCGGAGGCCGCATCGCCTTCAGAGGGCTGGTCGGGCTGCAGCATGAGACGGACAATGGTACCCTCATGGACTATGTAGAAGTTCCGCAACATCGGGCACCCGCCAGGGGTGGGAGGCCTGCTTCCCAGAGGTGATCATTCCCCATGTCCATCGTGATGCTTAAGCAGGTGTTCCGCGAGGCATTGGATCTGCCGGCCAACCTGGAAGATCAGCTTGAAACACTGACCTATCGCAGCATCGACCAGTGGGACTCGATCGCCCACATGCGCCTGGTCAGCGATCTGGAATCCGCTTTCGACATCCTGCTGGAGACCGAAGACGTGCTGGGCCTGAGCAGTTTCGAGATGGCGCGGCAGATTCTGGCCAAGCACGGCGTGAACACCGATGCTTGAGGGCAAGGTCGCCTACATCACCGGGGCGACCAGGGGCATCGGCTGGGAGACGGCCCAGCTGTTTGCCCGACACGGGGCCACGGTGCTCATCAACGGACACCGCGACGCGGATGCCTTGGCGGCCCGGGTGGACGCATTGAAACAGCTGGGCAGCCGGGAAAGCCTGGGCTTCCTGGGCGATGTGGCGGATCCGGCGGAGGTGGGTCGCATTTACCAGGCCATTTTCAAGGCTTTCAAGCGCCTGGACGTACTGGTCAACAATGCCGGCGTGCTGGAGGACGGCCTGGTCGGCATGGTGCCGCGTGAGACCGTGGAACGGGTCATGGCCGTGAATGCCCTGGGCCCCATCTACAACCTGCACGCGGCCGCTCGCCTGATGAGCCGCGCCCGCCGCGGCAGCATCATCAACATCAGCTCGATCATCGGCACCCACGGCAACGCGGGCCAGACCGTTTATGGCGCCTCAAAGGCGGCCGTGATCGGCCTGACTTACTCCGCGGCCAAGGAGCTGGCCCCTCAGAACATCCGGGTCAATGCCGTCGCTCCCGGCTATATCGCCACGGACATGATTCGCAATTTGCCGCCAGAAAAACACCAGGAGCGGGTTGACAGCATCAAGCTGGGGCGAGTCGGCACCCCCACGGACGTCGCTCAGGCAAACCTTTTTCTCGCCTCGGAGCTGTCCAGTTACATCACCGGTCAGGTGATCGGGGTGGACGGAGGGATGCTGATTTGAAGCCGGCCTACCTGCGCCCGATGCAAGCGGCGGCCGCGGGGGGGGCAGCCCTGTACGACCGGGCACAGGCCCGCTGGGTGTCATACAGCGAACTGGAGCAACGCATCGCGGACGTGAGCGCGCGTTTCGCCCCTGAAGCGCGCGGCCTGGCCTTGCTGGCGTGCCCGCTGCGGCCAGCCACGGTGGTGGCGTATCTGGCACTTGTGCGAGCCGGCCACACCGTCGCGCTGCTCGACCCCGACACCTCGGAGTCGCATCTGGCAACCCTGGCAGAGGCCTACCAGCCCGAATGGGTGATCACGCCGGAGCCGCGCGATGAAGCGGCAGCCGCCCTGGATGACGGCCTCTTCGTCAGCCGGCGCAACACGTCCGCCCAGGGCCCGTTACACCCGGAGCTGGCCCTTCTGCTCTCGACCTCGGGCTCGACTGGCAGCCCTAAGTTCGTGCGCCTCTCGGCCGCCGCCGTGGAGGCCAATGCCGTTGCCATCGCCGAGGCCCTAGGGCTGACCCCTCATGCGCGCGCCATGGCTTACCAGGGCCTCCACTATGCCTATGGCTTGTCGGTGCTCAACAGTCACCTCAAAGCCGGGGCCTCCTTGCTGCTGTCAGACCGGACCGTCCTGGAACGAGACTTCTGGGCCATCATGCGGGCAGAAGGCTGTGATTCGTTTGCGGGCGTGCCGTATACCTATGAGACGCTGCGCCGCCTGGGACCTGACACCTGGTGCATTCCCACGCTCACGACCATGACCCAGGCCGGCGGCCGCCTGAAACCCGAGCTGGTGGCCTGGTATCACCAGACGCTGGCCCGGCACGGGAAGCACTTCCTGCCGATGTACGGCCAGACCGAAGCCACGGCCCGCATCGCCGTCATGCCTCCGGAGGCGCTGCCCGACAAGCTCGGTTCGGTCGGCCGGGTGATTCCAGGCGGCACCCTGACGATTGAACCCCTCGACCCTGCCGCCGCCGAGCACGGGGCTGGGGGGGAAATCGTGTACACAGGCCCCAACGTGATGATGGGCTACGCCACCGGTCGAGCCGACCTGGCACGGGGCGACGAGTGCCAGGGGCGTCTTGCCACCGGCGACCTCGGGTACCTGGATGCGGACGGCTTTCTGTACGTGACGGGTCGGCTGAAGCGCATTGCCAAGCTGTTCGGCTTGCGCCTGAATCTGGATGAGGTCGAGGACCTGGTCCGACAGTTGGGCCCGGCGGCAGCCGTGGAGCAAAAAGAGCGCCTGGTGCTCTACTGCGAATTTGGCGATGGCGACAGCCTGCGCACCCTGACGCGCGAGCTGGCGGGGCGCCTCAAGCTGCACCACACCGCCCTGCAGCTGCGTCGAGTCGAGGCCTTGCCCTTGCTCGCCTCGGGCAAGGTCGACTACCAGCGCCTGCGAGAGGATGGCTGAGATGGACACAACATCCTGGTTCGCGCCGAATCCTTACCGGTTGGCCCAGGCCGAGAAGGAAACCGGCCTGCTGGCAGGTCTGAATACGCTCACGCAGCACCATCGCAACGCCTGTCCCGCTTACGCTCGCATCATGAAACTGACGAACGCGGACCAGAAGCCGGCCACGTGCTTGGAGGAGGTGCCCTTTCTGCCCGTGAGTCTGTTCAAGCAGCAGCTGTTGCGCAGCGTGCCGGAGGAGGAGGTGTTCAAGACCCTGACCTCCAGTGGCACCACGGGGCAGGCCGTCAGCCGCATCGTGTTGGACCAGACCACCGCTCGGCGCCAGATCTCGGCGCTGGCCGCGATCATCGGTCACGTGATCGGAGCCAAACGCCTTCCGATGCTGATTGTGGACACGCCCAGCGTGGTCAAGAACCGCACCAGCTTCTCGGCGCGCGGCGCCGGCGTGCTGGGCATGATGAACTTCGGCCGCAAGCACCAGTACCTGCTGGATGACGACATGCAGCTCGACCACGCAGCCCTGGACGCATTTCTGGCCGAACACGGTCAGGCCCCCTTTCTGATTTTCGGTTTCACCTTCATGGTCTGGCAGCACCTCTATCAGGCCGTGCGGCAGCGCAAGCCGGACCTCTCGCAGGGCATCCTGATTCACAGCGGCGGCTGGAAAAAGTTGCAAGAAATCGCCGTCGGCAATGATGCCTTCAAGCAGGCCTTGCGCGACGATTGCGGCCTGACCCGCTGCTACAACTTCTACGGCATGGTGGAACAGGTGGGCAGCGTCTTTCTGGAAGGCGAGGATGGCTTCCTGTACCCCCCGC
Organism: Candidatus Sericytochromatia bacterium; assembly: GCA_035285325.1. Classification (NCBI taxonomy): domain Bacteria; kingdom Bacillati; class Candidatus Sericytochromatia; species Candidatus Sericytochromatia bacterium. Next base: position 1,998 of record JAYKJB010000036.1, on the reverse strand, counting down.
TGTTTGCCGACGTGATCGTGCGCGATCCCTACAGCTGGGCCCCCTTACCGCATGGCCAGGAAGGCCTGATTGAAGTGCTCAGCCTGCTGCCGTGGAGCTATCCCGGGCACGCCCTGTTGACCGAGGACCTGGGCACGATTCACGGGGTGGATGACGGCACCTGCGGACGCCTGGGCAAGCGCTTCAGCGTGAAGGGGCGCCTGCCGAAAGCCGAACTGCGGGGCTGCAGCGACACGCATGCCAAGGAGTTCACCCTGCGATGACGACCATTGAGCGACTCGCGCCAGCGCCGGGCTGGCTGGAACTGGATGCCACCATCGCGGCCCTGACGGCGCCTGGGCCCGAACCGTTGCGCCCATTCGACCCACGTCTGCTGGCCTTTTTCAGCGCGTTTTCCCAGATCCTGTTTGCACACCCCGAAGGCCGCCACTACCCGGACCTGGTGGCGCTGGCCTTCTGGATGCGACGCGCCGAGCTGGCCCGCTTGCAGCGAGCCTTCGAGGCGCTGGCAACGCCTGAGGTGCTGCTGGCGCCGCGCGGCCTGGTCTTTCACATTCCGCCTGCGAATGTCGACACGATGTTCGTGTACTCGTGGCTGCTCGCCGCCATCACGGGCAACCGCAACGTCGTGCGCATCTCGGAGCGGAACGAATCGCCTCAGGTGCAGTGGCTGTGTGAGACGCTCAACCAGTTGCTGGCCCGCCCCGAACACGCCGCGATCGCCGCCGCCAACGCCTTCCTGCGCTATGGCCACGAGGAAGCGGTCAATGCCCGCCTGTCGGCGGCCTGCGACGTGCGCGTGATCTGGGGTGGAGACGCCACCATCGAGCGACTGCGCACGTTCCCGCTCGGAGCGCACGCCCGCGAACTGGTTTTTCCCGACCGCTACTCGCTGGCCGTGCTCGACGCGGCGGCCGTGCTGGCGCTTTCGGCCGCGGAAATGGCCGGGCTGGCCGAAGGGTTTTACAACGACGTCTACTGGTTCGATCAGCAAGGCTGCGCCTCACCCCGCCTGGTGGTCTGGCGTGGCGAGGAGGCGGCTCAGCAACAAGCCAGCCGTCGGTTTTTCGAGCAACTGGCCGACCATGTCGCCCAGCGACGTTACCGCCTGACGCCGGCGGTGCGCATGAGCAAATGGGTGGAAACCCTCTCAGGCCTGCTGGATGCTCCGGTGCAGGCCTACCATGCGCCGGCCCCCGAGGTGGCCGTGCTCCGGGTCACGGGCCTACCGGACCTCCGCGAACGCTGGTGCGGCGGTGGCCTGTTCTATGAAACCCGGATCGAAACCCTGACGGAGCTGGTCCCCTTCGTGTGCCGCAAGGACCAGACCCTGATCCACCACGGCGTATCGCACGACGACCTGGTGGCCCTCGCGCAAGCCTTGAACGGCCGGGGCATCGACCGCATGGTGCCGGTGGGCCAGGCCCTGGCCTTCGATCGGGTTTGGGATGGCCAGGATCTGCTGTCGGAGTTCGTGCGTCGGGTTGCCGTGCGGGCTTGAGCCCGCTCGCAGCGCAGTGCGCGCCAGGGAGTCGGGCCAGGCCCGCAAGCTGTGTGGCCTCCGCTGAAGCGAGCGCCTGCCCATGTCATGTCCCAACCTTTAAATCAAACTTACTTTTAACTTAATCGAATGGCGGCGCCCGGTGACGACAAAGCAGCCAGTGCCCCCCGCGACCCGGAGCCTTGCCATGCTGCTGCATCGTCTGACCGCCACGATTCTGCTCACGAGCCTGCTGACGGGCTGCGGCGTGCAGGCGCTCGCCCCGGCCCCCACGCTCGCCCCACGCCCGCTCAGCCGGGCGGCCTCCGCGGCGATGCCGGACGTGGCGCGCCTGGTGACAGAGCTGCAAGCCGTGACGGGCTTCGATGCGGCGGCCATGCGCAAGCGGGCCGAATTGCTGGCGTTGCTCGGCGACACCGACGACGACCGTGCGGTGGAGGCCATCCAGGCCGAGTACGATCGCCTGGACCGCGTGCCGGCTAACGCCCGCGCCCCCT
>JAYKJB010000035.1 GCA_035285325.1 Candidatus Sericytochromatia bacterium | reverse complement strand
GCACCCACTCGACCCTTGTGATGACATCATCCGTGGGCACCCCCAGTTCCCCGCCGACTTGGCGCGCCTTCACGAACACGTTCAGGATGTGCCGCCCTCCGGCCGGGGCGATCGCCTCGGAGAGGTAAAGGATGCGCTCCGGCTCGATCTGCAGACCGGTCTCCTCGCGCACCTCCCGCGCTGCACAGGCCAGCAACGTCTCGCCCAGTTCGAGCCCGCCCCCGGGCAGCAGCCAGTAGCGCTGGTCGTCCTTGCGATGCTCGACCAGCAAGACCCGCTCGGCGTCGACCAGCACGACGCCGACGCGAATGCGCGGCACCCGGCTCATGCGTGAGCCGCCCCGACCGGCAAGGCCTCCAGCGACGCGAGCACCCGTCCCAGCGCGATCCGACAGTGGCTGTAGCTGAGGCCCCCCTGCCAGTAACCCACGAAGGGTGGGCGCAGCGGCCCGTCAGCAGAAAGCTCGATCGTCGAGCCTTCGATGAAGGTCCCGCCCGCCATCACCACATCGTCCTCATAGCCCGGCACCACATCTGGAATCGGCGTGAGATAGGCGTGAACCGGACTGGCCGCCTGGATCGTGCGACAGAACGCCACCAGCCGGTCAGCCTCGCCGAAGCGCACGGCCTGGATGATGTCGGTGCGCGCGGCGTCCCAGGCGGGCGAGACGGCGTACCCCATTTCCTGGAAGACGTGGGCCGCCAGCGTGGCGCCCTTGAGGGCCTCGCCGACGGTGTGCGGGGCCATGAACAACCCCTGGAACAGCAAGCGATTCTGGTCCAGACTGGCCCCCCCCGCAGCGCCGATGCCCGGGGCCGTCAGGCGACAGGCGCAGGCGTGCACCAGGTCGGCCCGCCCCGCGACATAGCCCCCTGACGGCACGATGCCGGCTCCCGGATTCTTGATCAAGGAGCCCGCGATCAGGTCCGCACCGTGCTCGGTCGGCTCGCTGACCTCGGTGAACTCGCCGTAACAATTGTCGACGAACACGACCACCTCGGGCTTGACCGCGCGGATGGCTGCGATCAAGGAGGCCATCTCCGCCATGCCGACGCTGGGGCGCCAGGCATAGCCGCGCGAGCGCTGAATCGCGCAGACGCGGGTCCGCGGGCCGATGGCGGCCTGAATGGCGGCCAGATCCGGTCTGCCCTCGGGCGTCAGCGCAACTTCGCGATAGCTGACCCCCCAATCCGCCAGCGAGCCTTGGCCCTCGCCGCGCAGACCGATCACCTCTTCCAAGGTGTCGTAGGGATGGCCCGTCACGTAGAGCAGTTCATCACCCGGACGCAGCACCCCGAACAGGGCGGTGGCGATCGCGTGGGTGCCCGAGGCGAACTGCCCCCGCACGAGCGCGGCTTCACAGCCAAACACCGTGGCAAAGACCTGTTCGAGCGCCGCGCGACCCAGGTCGTCGTGGCCGTAGCCGGTGGTGCCGGCAAAGTGATGCTCGCCGATCTGAGCGGCCTGAAAAGCGTTCAGCACCTTCTCGGTGTTCTGGTGAACGACCGCGTCGATGTCGGACCAACGTGGCGCCAGCTCGCGCTCAGCCGCCGCGATGCGGGCGGATGGATTCATCACAGGACGCCTCACTTTCCGGGGGCGAATCGCCCCGCCATGTCCCCACCAGGCGGCGGTGGTTCTTCCAGCACGGGCGCGGGCGTGACGCGCGCCTCCGCTTCCAGGGCAGCCAGCAGATCGAGCAGGCCTTCGCCGGTCAGGGCCGAGACCTCGACCGGCATCGGCACCAGCTCGCGCAAGGCCCTCAGGCGTTCCTGGTCCTTCACCTGATCGACCTTGTTGAGCGCGGTCACGTAGGGCTTCTCGCCGACTTCGAGGTCTTCCAGGATGGCCTGCACCGCACGCACGTGCTCCTCGACATTGGGATGACTGGCGTCGAGCACGTGCAGCAGCACATCGGCCTCGGTGACCTCCTCCAGCGTCGCGCGGAAGGCCGCGACCAGCTGGGTCGGCAGGCGCTGGATGAAACCGACGGTGTCCGTCAGCAAGACCTCCGCACCGCCCGGCAGGCGCAAGCGTCGGGTGACCGGATCCAGCGTGGCGAACAGCTTGTTCTCGGCCAGCACGTCCGCCCGCGTGAGGCGGTTGAGCAAGGTCGACTTGCCCGCGTTGGTGTAGCCCATAATGGCAATCTGCGGAATGCCCCGCTTGGTACGACTCTTGCGCTGGGCGGAGCGGTGTTTCTTGATCTGATCGACCTCGGCTTCCAGATGAGCCACCCGCTGATGGATCCGCCGCCGGTCCGTCTCCAGCTTGGTCTCCCCCGGGCCGCGCGTGCCGATGCCGCCGCCCAGGCGACTCATGGCCAGGCCCACCCCCCGCAGGCGAGGGAGATTGTACTTCAACTGGGCCAGTTCGACCTGCAGCTTGCCTTCCCGCGTCTGCGCCCGTTGCGCGAAGATGTCCAGGATCAGCTGGGTGCGGTCGATGACCTTGAGATCTAGCGCATCTTCCAGCTTGGTCTGCTGCGAGGGCGAGAGCTCGGTATCCATGACGACCATGGTGGCCCCCAATTCCCGCGTTCGCAGCGCCAGTTCCTCGACCTTGCCACTGCCGATGTGGGTGGCCGGATTGGGCGTGCGGCGACGCTGGAGGGTCTGGTCGAGCACCTCGGCTCCCGCGGTGCGCGCCAGTTCGGCCAGCTCCGCCATCGATTCGGCCGCCTGCGTGTCATCGAGAGCCGGCGTCTGGACGCCCACCAGCACGGCGCGCTCCACGGACGAGTCGACCGCTCGCCCGACCTGAGCCTCGGCCAGGCTGCTTTCCAGCTCGGTGAGCCAGGTGGTGAAGTCAAAAGCCAGGGCCGCCTTCAAGGACATCGGCGACATCACCCGCCACAGCGTGCCGTCCGCCTCGGCCTCGGGCAACAGGTGAGCCAACCAGACGTCGGCTTGCGCCGGGCGCGGGCCCTCGCTGTCGAGCGCGACCAGCACGTCCAGCCGGTTGCGGGCGAGTCCGACCAGTTCCTTGCGGTTGATGCCACCGCCACCCGGGTGGACCACGATGCCCCGCCAACCCGACAGCCGGGCCTGGGCTTCACGCTTCCGCAGCGAGGGCAATTCGATCGCGCCGGGTTCCCCGACGACCACGTGGGTCACCTTGCCCACGCGATCCACCAGCACGGCCACCGAACGATGGATCTCCCACGCCGCGAGCATCATCTGCTCTGCCAGTTCGTGGGATAATAGGCCCCCTGCCGGCGTTCTCCGGCGATAGAGTCTTTCGAGTTGTTTGACCTGGCTGCTTTTGAGGCCTGTCAAATTGCCGATGATGTGGTGAATACCGAACCTCCTCGCGCTCGATCCCCATTATACGGGAGGGATGCCGTGCCAGCTGAAAAATTCGCGACCTGGCCCCGAATGCTTCACCTCATCGCCCTCGCGCTGCTGGCTGTGTCTTACTGGTTGGGCACCACGACGCGTATCGACGTGATGTACGACGACGGGTTTTACCTGGCCCTCAGCCAAGCCATCGCGTCGGGCGATGGCTACCAGCGAACCTGGTACCTCCCCTCGGCCTGGGAGACCACCGTTCCGCCGGCCTACGCCGCGATGTTAGCCCCCATCTGGTGGCTATTTCCAGACTTTCCGCACAACATCCCCGTCTTCAAACTGCCCAACGTGGGGTTCGCGCTAGCGACCGTCGTGCTGACCCACCTGACGGCCACGCGCCTGTTCCAGTTTCACGGCTGGCAGGCCCTGCTGGCCGCCGGCCTGGTCGCGTTCAGCCAGCTCCACATCGTTTTCATCGATTTCACGATGATCGAGGTCGTCCTGAGTTGCGCGCTGACTCTTTCCATGCTGGCCCTCAGCTTGGTGCTGCAGCGCCCAAACCCACCTCTGTGGCCGAATGCCTGGCTGGTCGCAGTTCTCGCGGTGGGGCCTTGTTACCTCAAAAAGGCCGCCTTCCCCCTGCTGGTCGCCACCAGCCTGTGGCTCGCCCTGCAGCGCAGATGGCAGCTCGCCGTCGTCGCCACGGGGTGGATGGCGGGGCTGTTGTTGCCCTGGTATGTCTACCGCATCGCCCTGAACTACGACGTGGTTCAAGCCGTGACGATGGTCGGGGCGCGACCGGTCGACACGCTGACCCCCTTGGCGCGCATGCAGCAAAACGCGCTGGAACTGGTCAGCGTGTCCATCCCTTACAGCGTGACCTCCGTCTTCGGTGCGCTGGCCTCGCTGGGGCCCTGGGTCGGTCCCCTGATGAGCGTGGTGGTCCTGCTTGGGCTCGGCTGGCTGACACGCCGCGGGCCGGCTTTGTATGCGCTGTTCGTGGCCACCTATGCCTTCTTGATCGTTGTGATCAACACCTGGGACACCCTGCGCTTCACGCTCGTCCTGACGCCCATCATCGCCTTGGCCTGGGTGGCCGCGACCACCACCCCCCTGGCACGCTTGCTGGAGGGACCTTCCGACCGGTGGCACCGTGCGGCCTGGGCAGCTGCCCTCTGCCTGGCACTGGTGCCAGCGGGGCTGGTGTTCTGGAGCGCCAAGCGCTTTGTGGGCATCTTCCTGCATCCGCCCTATCACGACGCCTTGCTCTCCCCCGCCGACCGGGAATCAGCCGAAGATTTTCAGGCGCTGGTCGCCTGGGAACGCCAGCAGTCAC
>JAYKJB010000034.1 GCA_035285325.1 Candidatus Sericytochromatia bacterium | reverse complement strand
GGCCCACTCGGCGATCGCCACGCGCGCCCCGTCGCGGCGCGTGCGACGCTCGTGCGCGATCAGCGCCCCGGCCTGGCGCGTCTCCCAGCGCCAGGTCTCCGCCGACTGGCCCAACCAGGTCGCCGTGCTGACCTGCACCGGGCTGGTTTTTTCGAGTGCCGCGCGTTCCTGGGCGACCGCCCGATCCCAGTCCACGCCAGGGGGGATGGCCCCCACCGTCACCTTCAGCAGCGGCGCCAGGGTCGCGCTGGCCGGCAGGTCGCGCCGGTCGAGCGTGAGCGTGTTGCCGCGCACGCTGGGCAGCCAGCGCAGCGTGTCCAGCGGGCGCAGCGTCAGCCCGAGGGCCGGCGCGACCAGGCTGTCGCTGCGCTGCAGCGGCAGGCGCTGCCCTGGCGTGGCACCGCTCGCGCTGAGCGGCACGCGCAGCGTCTCGGCGATCGCCTCGAAAGCCGCCAGGGCGGCTGGAAACTCGCCCTCCAAGGCCTGCGCATCGAACAAGGTCAGCACGCCTTCGTGTGGCACGTAACAGCGCCAGGTGCGCACCACCCGGGCCGGCTGGCCCGCCTCGGATGCCTGGGGCGTGGTCAGCCACCAGGAGTCGGCCTCCACGCCATCCAGCCGCACCCGTGAGACCACCACCCCACCACCCGCCTGCTCGACGTTGCGCCGATCCGCCTGCAGGGCCACCGCCAGCTCCGCCGCGGGAGGCAGGTCGACCACCGTCAGGCGCACGAGCGGGCCATCAGGACGCACGCGCGGCCCGATCCGGGTTTGCAGGGCCAGGCCAGCCGGCAGCGGCGCAAACTCCCAGCCAAACGGCTCAGGACGGGTCAGGGCCAGGCCCAGCGCCTTGAACAGATAGGTATCTCCGCGCAACTCATGGCTGCGTTCGGGCGGCTCGCGCCGGTTGGCCGGCTGCCAGCTGCCCAGCAGCAGCTGGACGGGGCTCAACGGCAAGGGGGTCTGCGAGAGGCAACCCGCGAGGCAGGCCGACAGCAGCCCCCCCCCGCCAACCCGCCACGCCCTCCGAAGGGCGTCGCGCTGCGCGTCCACACCCATCCGATCGGCGCGCTCAGTCCGCGGTGGGAATCAGGATCTCGGCGTGCTTGACCACATCGGCGATCATGTCCGCGGTGTCGCTGCAGCCGATGATGATCAGGTCGCCCTCGCGGCCCTGATCGATCGCGTGCCGGATGGCCGTGGGCTCGTCCAGAATCAATTCGACCCGGGAGGGGTCCAGCCCACTTTCCAGCACCCCCTGGCGCATCAATTCCGGCGCCTCTCCCAGCGGCCGCCCGCGCAGATCGGTCATCTGGCGCACGATCACGTGGTCGAAACCCGCCCCGCAGATGCGGCCGATTTCCCGCAGTTTCTCGTCGTAACGATCGCCCGGCGCCGTGATCACCCCGACCAGCCGCTTGTGGTTCAACTTGCGGGCCGTCTCGATGATCAGGCGGTAGCTCTGGGCATTGTGCGCGTAATCGAGCAGCACGTGGAAATCGCGCACACGGAACAGGTTCATGCGGCCCGGGTTCTGCTCGACGCTGGAGGTGAAGGTGGTCAGCCCGGCGATGATCTGGGCCTGGGTGTAACCCTGGACCCACAGGGCCGCCACCGCCGCCAGCGAGTTCTGCACGTTGAAGCGCGCCCGCCCGCGCAGGGTGAAGGGAATCCGCTCGACCTCCAGCAGGGGAATGCGATGGTCGCCTTGGGCCAGCATGATCATGTTGCGACGCAGGTAGACGGCTCGGCCCCCGGCGTCGAGGTGCTTGTTGACCACCGGGTGGTCCGGGTCGAGCGAGAAGAAGACCGTCTCACAGCCCTCGGGCTTGTGCTCGGCCATCTCGACGACCAGCGGGTCCTCGGCGTTCAGCACGCAGGCCTTGGCGGCCGTCTCGACCACCAGTCGCTTGACGCGGGCCAGGTCCGCCAGCGTTTCGGCGCCGTGCTGGCCCAGGTGGTCGTCGTGGATGTTCATGACCACGCCCACGTCACAGCGATCGAAGGCCAGGCCCCGCTTGAACATGCCCCCACGGGCCGTTTCCAGCACGGCGGCTTCCACGATCGGGCTGGTCAACACCGTGCGCGCGGACCAGTAGCCGGTGCAATCACCCGATTCGGCCAGCCGGCCGTCGATGTAAATGCCCTCGGTGGTGGTGATGCCCGTGACGTGCCCGGTGTTTTGAATCACATGACCGATCAGCAGGGTCGTGGTGGTCTTGCCGTTGGTGCCGGTCACCGAGATGATCGGCACCCGGCTCGGCGACCCGGAAGGAAACAGGGAGCGCACGATCGCCGCTCCCACGTCGTGAGGCTGGCCCTTGGCGGGGTGCTGGTGCATGCGAATGCCCGGCGCCGCGTTGACCTCGATGATGGCCCCGCGCTGCTGCGCAAACGGCACGGCGATGTCGTGGCAGACCACGTCGATGCCGGCCACATCCAGCCCGATCTTCTGGGCGGCCTGCACGCAGGCATCCGCGTTGCGCGGGTGAATCTGGTCGGTCACGTCCTCGGCCGAGCCGCCCGTGCTGAGATTGGCGTTCTCCTTGAGCACCACCAGCAGGCCCTCGGCCGGCACGTCGTCGAAGGTCAGCCCCTGCCGTTCCAGCACCTGGCGCGCGCCCTCATCCAGCTTGATGCGGGTCATGGGCTTGAGGTGCCCCTCCCCCCGCTTGGGGTTCTCGTTCTCCGCCGCCACCAGCTCCCGCACCGTGCGCTGCCCATCGCCGAAGACGTGGGCCGGCATCCGCCGGGCGACCGCGATGACCTGGTCGCCCACCACCAGCACGCGATAGTCCTGGCCTTCGATGAACTGCTCCACCAGCACGGCGCGGCGATAGGTCGCGGCCAGCTCGTAAGCGGCCTGGATCTGCTCGGGATTGACCAGGTTCAGGCTGACGCCCTTGCCCTGGTTGCCATCGAAGGGCTTGAGCGCCACCGGACCGCGCAGGCGCCGGGCGGCCGCCAGGGCCGCCTCGGCCGAACGCACCACCTCGCCCTTGGGCACCGGCAGACCGGCCTCGGCCAGCAGGGTCTTGGTGAGTTCCTTGTCCGACGCGATGCCGACCGCAATGTGACTGGTGTTGCTGGTCATGGTGGCCTGGATGCGCTTCTGGTACTTGCCCCAGCCGAGCTGGAACAGGCTGGCTTCCTCGGTGATGCGGAAGGCCGGAATGCCTCGGCGTTCGGCCGCCTCGACGATCGCCTTGGTGGAGGGTCCGAGCGCATGGAGTTCGGCCCAGTAACGCAGTTTTTCCAGGTCCTCAGTGATGTCGACGCTCTCGCCGCGGGCCAGCCCTTCGACAATTCTCATGGCCACGGGCAAGGCCTCGGTGACCACCTTCTCGATCTTGTAGGAACACACGATCGTGTACTGGCGCGGGCGATTCGGCACCTGACGCGCCTTACCGAAGCCCACGTCGATGCCGACCATGTTCTGCAGTTCGATCAGCACGTGTTCGGTGATGTGGGCCGGGTAGGTGCCCTCCTTGAGGCGCTCCACAAAGCCCCCGCGCCGTCCGAGCGAGCAGCGATGGTCGTGCAGGCCGGGCAGCAGGGCGCAGATCTGCTCGGTGAAGCCCGGAAAGCTGGAGGAGGGACGATCGTCGAGGTCTTCGAGGTCCAGCACGGCCAGGAAACAAGGCCTGGGCGAGTGGATGTTGGGACCGCGGAGGATGCGCTTTTCAAGAACCTTCATGGGGGCCTTTTTCAGGACAGGGACGGAGTCAGCAGGGGGCTTATACCCCACGCAGGCGACGGCGTGACGTGAACGGGGCGTCGCACCACAGGTCCAACCCGGTCGAGCGCCCTCTTCAGGTCGGCACGGCCTCGTCGAGCGGGTGGTGGGCCTCGTGCTGCAGCAGGCGCGATTCGATGTGGAAGCGCGCCCCGGCGGGCAGCACGTGCAGCTGGATGTTGCTCATCGCGAGGATCTGGCCGGTGCGGGCTTCGTGGACGTTGGAGTAGTCCA
>JAYKJB010000033.1 GCA_035285325.1 Candidatus Sericytochromatia bacterium | reverse complement strand
CACGGCGACCTGGTTGGGCCAGTCGGCGGAGACCTGGCGCTGGGAGACGCGCCAGGCCGGGGCGCTGATCGCGCACGAGCGTCGCACGCGCCGCGACGGGGCGCGCGTGGCGATCGCCGAGTGGGCCTTGGAGCGAGCCTCATTGACGCCCTTGCAAGGGGAGCTGGAAGTCGTCCTTGGCGCCGTGTCGTTGGCGATGCCGGATGCTGCCGCGACCGGGGTCACGCCTCCATGAGGGGCGCGGAGGGCCTGCGCGTTGCAGCCTGGCCATTTGGTAGGTCCCTGGCGGCCTCACCGACCCTGATGAGGTTGCAGTTCGGACTGACTCTGCGTGCTGCGCTATAATGACGTTGAGAGGAGACGACGGGGTTTCCTCAAGGCAGCCGATGGTCCATCGGCAGGAGGCGTCATGGCGCTCGAGATCGCCACGCATGTCAACCTGGCCCGCATCGAGGAGGCCTACCATTCCGTGCGCAAGGTGGCGCATCGCACGCCCCTGTTCACCTCGCAAACCTTTGATGCCATGGCGGGCTGCGCGATCCATCTGAAGGCGGAAAATCTTCAGAAAACCGGCTCCTTCAAGGTCCGCGGCGCCTACCTGTGCCTCAGCCGCTTCTCCCCGGAGCAGAAGGCCCGTGGGGTGGTCACGGCCTCCGCCGGGAACCACGCTCAGGGCATCGCCCTGGGTGCGCGCCTCAACGGGATGAAGGCGACGGTCTTCATGCCGACGGGCGCCTCGATCGCCAAGGTCCAGGCGACGCGTGGTTACGGGGCCGAGGTGCGCCTGGTGGGCGCGATTTTTGACGAGGCCGTCCAGGCTGCCAAGGCCTTCGCGGAGGAAACCGGGGCGGAGTTTGTCTCGGCCTTCGACCACGATGACATCATCGCGGGGCAGGGCACGATCGGGCTGGAGTTGCTGGAGGACCTGCCCGATCTGGAGACCGTGATCGTGCCGGTGGGCGGGGGCGGCTTGATGAGCGGGGTGGCGATCGCCCTCAAGGAGCGCAACCCGCACATTCGCGTGGTGGGCGTTCAGGCCGAGGGCGCCCCGGCGCTGGTGAAGGCCTGGCAGGCGCACGAACTCGTGGCCACGCCCTCGGTCAAGACGATCGCCGACGGCATCGCCATCAAGTATCCGGCCGAGCGGACCTTTCATTACATCGCCAAGTACGTCGACGAGATGGTCACGGTCAGCGATGAGGACACGGCCAACACGATCGTGCAGTTGCTCGAACGCACCAAGCTGGTGGTGGAGGGCGCCGGGGCGGTGGGCCTGGCGGCCTTGCTGACGGGGCGGATTGCGGCCCGTGGCAAAACCGCCGTGATTCTCAGTGGCGGCAACATCGACACCAAGCTGCTCTCCAGCCTGATCGAGCGGCACATGCTGCGGGCCCAGCGCTACGCGCGTTTGTTCACGGCCGTCGACGACAAGCCCGGCTCGCTCGCCAAGCTGCTCAAGATCGTGGCGGACGGCCAGGGCAACCTGATCGAGGTCAACCACAACCGCGCCAGCGCCAGCGTGCCGCTCGGCGGCACCGGCGTGGAGATCCAGATCGAGACGCGGGACGGGGGGCACATCGAAGAAATTGTCGGGGCGCTGCGTGGAGAGGGCTACCCGGTTCAGGTGATGCCCTGAAGTCGATGAGGGGAATGGGCGCGTATTTGGTAAAATGTCGCCCATGTCCCCGCCGCCTCGCAAGAAATCCGCTCCACCGCCCCCCGCTGCGGGTGAACCACCTCGGCGACGCAAGCGCCGCAAGAAAAAGAAGCGCTCGCTGACGCCCCTGTTCGTGCTGGGCGGGACGATCTTGCTGGCCCTCGGAGGGCTGGTGGCGGGGGGCGTCTATCTCGCCGAGCAGTTCGTGCCGACGCCCCCTCCTTCCGTCGACCCGGAGGCGGTGGTGCGGCCGGCCGTGGCAGAGACCCAGCGCTCCGAACGCGTGCGCAGGCCGGGGCTGGTCCTGCGGGCACCGGACCAGGTCTATTGCCTCAAAGCCAGCGACGTGGCCGGCAAGGCGATCGAACTGCCGGTCAACGGGTTGCTGGAACGCGGGGTGCTGACGGCCTTCGCCGATGGCACCTTCCGGCCCGAAGAGCCGATTCCGCGCGCGGAGTTCGTCGTCTGGTGCTACAACGCCCTGATGGCGCAGACAGGCAAGACCGAGGACCCGTTCGTACAGCCCAAAAAGCCGCTGCTCGACGTGGCGCCCAAGGGTGATGAATTTGAAGACGTCGCGGCCGACCACTGGGCCGCCCCGGTGCTCGCGACGCTCAAGGCCGCCCACTACTTCGGCGAAAAGCCTCCCAACACCTTCCGGCCGGATGCTCCCTTGCGCCGGGAACAGTGGGCCATGCACGCGATCCAGTGGGCGGCTTCGCGGGAGCAGGTGTTGAATCTGTCCCGGCAGGTCGACCCGACCAAGTTGGCGGTGGCGTTGCGCAAGCTGAACTACACCGACGCCGAGGCCATCAAGGGGCTGTATCGGCCGCACGTCTGGTTCATCGTCTCCGACGAGAAGCGTGCCACCTGGCTGCAGGGTACCTTCGAGACCCCCGTCAACCCCGGCCCGTGGCGGCCCAACAAACCCGTCACGCGGGGGGAGGCGGCCACCTTCATCGGGGGCTTCTACGAGGAGATTGGCAAGGCGTTCATCTAGCCTTCCAGGCGGCCCAGGGCTCGTAAACCTTCAAGTGGCCGTGCGGGGAGACAAAGCGCAGTTTGAGCTTGTCGGGGTGCGCGTCGACCAGCTTCTTGATCGGGGTTTCGCCCCAGTAGCCGTCCCGCTGCACGATCCAGCACGGGCGGCTGCGGAACAGTTCCAGGGTGGCGTTCGAGGGAGTGGCACCATCGCCGTAGGGGACGCTCTTGCGCTTGGTGTAGAGCCACATCCGGATCGGATAGGCGTCGACCAGGACCGCCGTCGGCTGTGACTGCTGGCGTTCCCAGGCGACCAGCGCCTGAAAATCTTCGGCTGATTCCCGGTCGGCGGGGGAGAGCAAGGCGTCGTGATAGGGCGGATGCAGGAAGATGCCCACAAAGCGCTTGGCGCTCCA